>JBEBWN010000388.1:0-4047 GCA_040392235.1 Taibaiella helva
CTCGTATAGCGGATACTTTAACTACATTGGGGGATGCATCCAATTGAGTTTAACAGCAGACCCTATTTACGAACAATTCCATTGCAGTCATCACCTGGTGTTAAGCCAAAGATGAAAAAGCAAAACCCAAAAGAGACAGGGACTAATAAGCAATTAACTATAGCGTAATAAGTCGAAAAGTGCGTTTGAGCAGACACTGGTCTGCAAGCGAACCATTGTTATTACCATCGGTCTGCCTGGCGGACAAAAATAAAACGGCCTGGTAAGGATGATTTTCCTAATTTGCCCCGTTTTTCCACACAAACCGGGATAATGGGACAGAAAAAGTTAATTCGTTTTGAAGCGATAAAAGGTTTTGACAATGTATTGGAATACCCCGAGGATATGAAGGGTAAATGGGCGGATTTCTTCAAAAATGACCATCCCGTCACTCTCGAACTGGCTTGTGGTAAAGGCGAGTATTCCGTTGGCCTGGGGCGCTTGTACCCCGACCGCAATTTCATAGGCATAGATCTGAAAGGCAACAGGATTTGGCGTGGAGCCAAAACGGCCTTGGACGAAGGCTTGTCGCATGTAGCTTTTGTCCGGTCTCATATAGACAAAATAACAAATTACTTCAGCCCCGGCGAAGTTTCGGAAATATGGATCACATTTCCCGATCCGCAACTCAGGTTGTCCCGGATGAAAAAGCGCCTCACGTTCCCGCGCTACCTGCGATTGTACAGGGAAATACTGAAGCCCGGCGGTCTTGTTCACCTCAAAACAGACAGCCCTAATTTATATCACTTTACAAAAACCGTTATCGACCTGTACAACCTCGAATTATTGGTCGATGATGGTAATGTCTATGCTGCCGAAAAAGTTTCCCCTGAACTCTCTATTAAAACCCATTACGAAGGTTTAGACATAGCCGGAAGCAACCGCATACACTATCTCCGGTTTAGCATGCCTGATGAACTGCCCTTTGAACAGGACGAAGTGCTAAAGAATATGTTTAAAGAACAGGACGATTTGCCCTTAACCTGATAGAAATGGCTGTGCGAAACGCAGATTGTAAATGGCTGCTTTTCCAATGCTCCTTCTACCTGCAATTTCTGTCAGCCGCATAAACCAACCCGGCAAATAAACCACCTCTGCATCCCGGTATCAGGAAAGCAGTAGGTGAAGGTCGGTGTTGTCCGTCGCTTACCGCAGTAAAGTCACATTCCCTTCATGATGTTCCCGGTGGCCATTTTGCAATACGGCATCAACCCTGAAAATGTACAGCCCCGTAGCTTGCTCTACAGCATTCCATTTGCCATCCCAGCCCAAACCTTCTTTTTCGTTAGTTGCGAATAACAATTGACCCCAACGATTGAAAATTTGTAAATGAAATTTTACGATACCATCACTTAGCCATTTCCAGGGGAAAAAATAATCGTTCACACCATCACCATTAGGCGTAAAGGCATTGGGGATATCCATAAAACAATCCTTGTTTATTTCAATGCTTTCATAACCGGTACAACCCAGCGGCTCTGTTTGCACCCGCAAACTGTAGGTTCCTGGTGCCGATACCCGCAATTGCGCGGTAGTATCACCGGTATTCCATAAATACTTATAAGTATTGTCGGCTTGCTGCAGTACATTCTTTAATAGAATAAAGGCGCCCTGGCCGCATAAACTGCTGTCGCGGCCCAGATACACTTCCGGGATAGCATACACGTAAACAGTATCGATAAACGTGTTGGCGGGGCAGGCACGGAAAGTACTGGTCAACATTACAGACAAACTGCCTGGAATTTCATAAGCATGTTGTATCCCACGCTCGATACCTGAAAAAAATGAGGAGTTATCTCCAAATTGCCAATGAAGACCTACCATGGTAGGATGCTGCAGCTGAGGCTTAAATTCCACTGCGGTGCCCACACAAACACGTTCCGGATGAAATGCGAAACTGTTAGATAAGGGTGAGTCGACGACGATTTGTGCATAGGCCGTATCTACACACCTGGCATTGATCTTACCCACCAATATCACATCATAAAGACCACCGCGGCTATAAGCATGTGTTGCATGCTGCCCCAAAGCAGCATCCCCGTCGCCAAACCACCATTTGAAATCCTCGTAATAAGGAGCGGAGGTATTCCGGAATGAAAGCGCCTCCTCCATACAAACAAGAGTATCGGCTGTAAAGGAAACCTTATAGTCTGCCTCCGGATAGCTTACCTGGAACAGATCCTCAAAATCTGTACATAAAGAATCGATGGAATAGCGAAGTACATAAAGCCCCGATTGGTTTACCCGGCGTTGCATGCCCGATTGGTTATCTTGCCAGGCATAGCGGGCACCATTAAAATTGGATGCAGTCAGCAACAGTGTATCTGCAGGACACCATCCGATCAGGGAGGTCGAAGTTTTGCTCAATTTCCTCGAAAAATCCCTAGTCACCTTAAACGTATCGGTACATTCATCAAACATACAGGGAGCAGCTACCTGGTAGGTAACCCAAAAAACACCGCCGGTATCTACAGTGCGCTGAGCACCGGTTCGACCATCATTCCAGACATAATCGATACCGGCTAAGTTCTTAGCGGTAAGTGTCACTCCGAAGAAACAAAAAACAGTATCTGTCTGTACATTGATCACTTTTTCCCGACTAATAATCGTTGCTAAATTAGGTAAGCCAAGTTGAGACTTGGTACCGGGGAGCAAGGACATCCCCCGGCTCGTATACTGACAAGCCCTACCGTTAAGATTAGGTAGGTTAATCACATTTAAAAAGGCAGATCCAGAGGAAGGCAGGTAAACCTTACCATCGGGTCCTCTTCTGATGGCAGGATATGAAACATTACTGGCCAAAAGAGTCTTAGAGACCGACCGGGCAACAGAATCGGAGGACCGTAAATCAAACTGATTTAAGGTGCTACTGGTACTTGCATATAATTGCGTATTATCCGGAGAAAAACAGACGCCATAATAGTAAGGGTCCCAACTTTTGTCCAACACAAATGGACGGGTAGCCTTGCCGGAACCTGGATCAAAATCGAAGAGAAGCAGGTTGCCCTGAGTCACCGCTAACATGCTCCGGTCCGGCGATACATCTATACTCCCGAGGACTCCCGTATACATGCCACCACCCGGTACACCTGGCGAGATGCCTGGATTGTGGTCAATGCCATTGATGTCCACCCGGTAGGATTTTATGGCCTGTGACGTGCGGGAAATAACCAATAGCCACACATTACAATCGTTGCCGGAAACAGCGGTCAGGTGTTCGGTAAGCAAAGAATCCAGCCTGATGGCTTTATTGCCTGGCAGCACGTCTCCCAAGCCATTATTTAAGCGCATGTCCACTACACTATAGTACAGCAAACAAAAGTTTTCGGTGGTACTTTCCGCACCCAGGGAGAATACATAGTATTGCCAGGCATTGCCGGGACGGTGAATAATAAGCGCTCCCTGTGTGGTACTGGCCGTAACATTCATACCCAACCCGGTCAGGTCTTTTCCATTAGGCATTATGTTATGATTGCGGTCCCACAAATCGGTGCCATCGGTATAGAACAACAATTGCCCTTTGGAATCACATATGGAAGCAGAACCTTCTCTTGTATTGATATTTGTTTTTATAGCTATGGGTGGACTAACATTAAAATCCAAACCTGCGTTTTCGCCAAAAGCCCAAACATTTTCATGCTGAGCATGGACAAGACCACCGGATAAAAAGATCATCAGGGAAAGAAAACAAAATAATTGCAGCTTCATGATATATCGTATTAAATTGGCATTACCCTTGTTATGCTCAGAAATTCCATTTTAAAAGAGACATCAACAAGATAAATATAAACGCCATTGGATTGTTCTGCCTAGTTGAATTCTCCATACCAACCTAACCCATCTCTTTGTCGGGTTTCGTAGGCGAGTTGCTCCAGCGATAGACTACAAATGGAATTTTCAACACCTTTAAACAACCATTATCTGGGAAAGGAATAATGAAAGTTCATTATCGTATCAAAGTGACATTGCCCTGGTAATGCTCAGAAGTTCCATTTTTAAAAGAAACAT
>JBEBWN010000389.1:0-4039 GCA_040392235.1 Taibaiella helva
GGGCATCGGATTCACTTTCTCAGGGTCAATGAAGCCGAGGTTGGAGATTTGTCTTATAGAACGGATGATATCAGCGCGACTAAATTTATAGCCGGGTAAAGTAAATAACTCCCGGCGGATAACATGATCATTGGTCCGCTCATTACCGGAAATAGTAATATTTTTGATAGTGGCCTGCGGACCTTCGGTTATTACAATCTCGTAATCGATCGTATCGTTAACTATCGACTTTTCCCTGGGTTCTACCCGGAAAAAAAGGTAACCGTCGTCCATATACAGACTACCGATATCGGGGGTACCATCTACGCTGGGTGCAGAACCCATACGGCTGTCCAGAAGCTCCTGGTTAAATACATCTCCCTTTTTTATGCCCAGTAAAGCGGTTAGTAAAGAATCGGAATATTTTGTGTTGCCCCGCCATTCCATATCGCCGAAATAGTATCTTTTCCCCTCTTTGATCAGCAATTCTATATTATAGTTGCCGTTGCCCACAACATAGGTTGTGTCTTTTTCTATCTGGGCATCACGATACCCCAAAGCATTGTACACTGCTAAAACGCTGTTCTTGTCCTCCTCAAATTTTTTGGGATTAAACTTCGACCCCGAAAATATATTCCAGCGGAAATAGGGGTTCAGTGCATCTAAGGTCTTACTCAGGGAAAGGTAGCCCTGGTTTCTTAAATAGTTTTTGAAAGAACGTTTGCCGCTGCCATATACCGAATAGTCGTCAGCAGGGTAGAGGGAAATACGCGGCATTTCTTTGGACCCTTTCATTGCCGCTTTAAGCCGCGTGTCGGCAACTTCGTGGTTGCCCGCAAAATTGATCTGGTTAATATGCACTTTACTACCCTTATTGACTATAACCAGCAGGCCAACAGTATTTGTAGCCCCTGTATCTCGCTCTTCGCGGATAGTTGTACGGACAGACACAAAACCTTTTTCTGAAAAATACTTCTTCACGCGATCCTCAATATCTTTTTTCATGGCTTCCGTAACCATACGGTTCTGCACAATACTGAGTTTGTCTTTGATCTCTGTTTCCTGTGTTTTGGAAATTCCCCTGATGCTGAAACGACTTAAACGCGGACGTTCAACAATAATAATATCTAAATAAGCCTTATTACCTTCAACTTTAGAAATCAATACTTTAATGTCAGAAAAATACTGCTGCGCCCACAGGTTCCGTATAGCTTTGGAGATACCAGGATCATTCTGAAGTTTTACGGGATCGCCTACGCTTAAGCCGGATACGGTTTTCAACAGGTCTGCATCCAGGTATTTGGACCCGGTAACCGTGATCCCGCCAATAATATAATTTGCCGATTTGGATAAACCGCTATTGACTCCTCCGAATTGGGCGACAGACCGGGTTGCGGTAGCATGGAGCAGTAGCAGGGCGCTAAAAAGATAGCGGAATTTTAAGTTAGGCATTGATTTTGTTCAGCTGTTTTATCCGTATGTTTTTCCGGTTCTTTAAGAAGTTTTGACCTGTTCACTGGTTTTTCCAAAACGCCGTTCTCGCTGTTGGTAATTCAGAATGGCGTCAAATAGATGCTGTTTCCTGAAGTCTGGCCAGTGTATATCGCTAAAATACAGCTCTGTGTAAGCCATTTGATACAACAAAAAATTACTGATGCGATGCTCGCCACCCGTGCGGATCATCAACTCCGGGTCGGGATAAGGAGCTGTACATAGATGCTCTTCCAGACAGGTTCCATTAATGTCCTCTATCTGCAGCTTTCCGCCAAGCGCTTCGGATACTATGGTTTTGACCGCATTAGCCAATTCCCACCGTGAACTGTAGCTTAAGGCCAATATCAGGGTAAGGCCTGTACAGGACGCGGTAATGTCGATCGCCTCCTTAAGCTCTTCCTGGCATTGCGGAGGGAGCGCCGCTACATCACCGATAACATTAAGACGCACGTTGTTTTTCTTCAGCTCTTCTACTTCTTTACGTATCGTGCTGACCAATAGCTCCATCAGGGCATCCACCTCATACTTTGGGCGATTCCAGTTTTCCGTGGAAAAAGCATATAAAGTAAGGTACTCCACACCGATCTCACCACAGCCCTCTACCACCTCACGAACGCTGATAACGCCCTGCTGGTGACCATGTATACGGTCTTCGCCTTTTTCTTTTGCCCAACGACCATTACCATCCATAATAATGGCTATATGCCTAGGCAGATATGTGGTATCTATTAAAGATTTGCTTTCCATTGCAGGTATTGCTATTCCAAAAGTGGGCAAAGTTACAAAAATAGCAAAGCATACGACTATTCCTTAGTTTCAAAAGTAAAAAGTAAGGAAAGGTTGCTTTCGTAACTTTTTATTACCCACCACTTCCGCCGGTCTCTTGTATTCTTCTTTTCCCAATATTGTAGATGGGAATAAACGTTGCTGAGCAGGGAAAAATTGTTTGGAGAGGTTGTTAATACCTTTATCGACTCATTTCTAACTGAATCCAACGCATATTTTTGACAATCAGTTGTTTGGGTTATCATGGGTGACCAAAGCCAAAGCGTCAATAAATGACCTGATAGTATATTGACAAACAACTACTTATATTCACTTAGCCGGTAATAAGGAACGTGCCCGAGCGCCCACCAGGCTTGCAGACATGACGAATAATTTCCAGAAGATGAAGCCACCAATCATGCCTGGTAGCCCTGGCCTACATCTAAAAAACGCCCATACAGGCTCCTTCCTTAATATTTTACCCGAATATTGACATGGTTACTGAATTTTTTCTCTTGTAAAAATTTCTATTTTTGACTTTTCATCGTCATTTGTCAACGAACTGTTTTATGCCTAACCCAGAATCATTTACAGCCGATATACAGTCAGGATATACCTTTAAAGGCGAAAGCCTGCTCCTGGGCGCCGCCATGCTGAACGGGCAGGTGATACCAGAGGCTTCTATACGGGTACCTTTGAAAACGATGAACCGACACGGGTTGATTGCCGGCGCTACCGGAACGGGCAAGACCAAAACGCTGCAGGTGATTGCCGAAGCATTAAGCGACGCCTCGGTACCCGTAATGCTTATGGACATTAAAGGCGACCTGAGCGGTATTGCCGCACGGGGCGCCGAAAACGAAAAAATAAAAGAAAGGTACCATTTACTGCAACAAGACTACCAACCGGCGGCCTACCCCGTGGAATTACTTTCGTTGAGCACAGAAAAAGGCACGAGGCTTAAAGCTACCGTATCGGAGTTCGGTCCGGTATTACTGGCTAAAGTGCTGGACCTGAACGACACTCAATCCGGTCTGCTGGCCATGCTCTTTAAATATTGCGACGAGAATGGCCTGCCATTGCTGGACCTGCCCGACCTGACCCGTATGCTGCAGTATGCCGGTAATGAAGGTAAGATAGGGATAGAAAAAGAGTACGGTAAAATCTCGACTACGACTGCCGGTACCATCCTGCGCAAAGTAATAGAACTGCAACAACAGGGCGCTGATTCTTTTTTCGGGGAATTGTCCTTTAACATCAGTGATCTGATGCGCTTATCGCAGGATGGACGCGGAATGATTAGTATATTGCGGGTGACGGACATGCAGGACCGCCCGCGGCTTTTTTCCACATTCATGCTGCAAATGCTGGCCGAACTGTATAGCACACTGCCCGAGCGGGGTGATATGGATAAGCCGGAACTGGTATTATTTATTGACGAAGCCCACCTGCTATTTAAGGAGGCTGGTAAAGTATTGCTGGACCAGATAGAAACCATAGTAAAACTAATACGGAGCAAGGGCGTAGGCGTATTTTTCTGTACTCAAAATCCGCAGGATATTCCTGCAGCCGTATTGAGCCAGCTGGGATTGAAAGTGCAGCACGCCCTGAGGGCTTTTACCGCGAATGATCGTAAAACCATTAAACAAGCTGCGGAGAATTACCCGGAAAGTAATTATTACAAAACCCAGGACCTGATTACCCAGCTGGGAATAGGAGAAGCGCTGGTTACCCAGTTAAATGAAAAAGGCGTACCCACTCCCCTGGCTCATACTTTCCTGCTTTCACCAAAATCGCGCAG
>JBEBWN010000390.1:0-4026 GCA_040392235.1 Taibaiella helva
GAATGATGGGTCGGTATACCTGAACAGCAATGTGAAGACCACTTTCGAAACCGTGATAAAAAATAAAAGTGTATATGATACTGTGGCTATAAGGCTATTCCGCGATAGCCGCGATACCACTATATACCAGCCACTACTCTATACCCGCAGTAAAGATCTGCTGGTAGGTAAGGTAGACCTGGCGCCCAGGTATTATATACAAGCGGGATTTGTGTTTACCATTCCATCCTATTATTACTTCCAGAATGAGTCGTATTGGCAATATTATTATCCACAGCTGAGTTACTTTTATTATAACAAGGTGCTGAATACTGCCGAAACGGAGGAGCTGGTTATGATTTCATCCGTATTGCCCGATAAGTCCAATGTGGGGTATCACGATGTGAAGAATAAAGTAGTGTCGCGGGTGAATACTTATCCTATACGTAATTTCAATGACCTTGTTCGCGCCTTTGAACGGCCTGCCGATTTTTATGTTATCGAAGATAACGAAGGCGCCAAATATGTTATTGACGGCTCGGGCCTCGAAGAAACTAACAGGGAGATTTTTCGCAAGTATGCGATCCTGCAGCAGATGAGAAACTAGTGTTACGTTAGCAGGCAAAACCCCAAAAGCCACAATCGATCAGTGATTAACTAACTTAGAGCACCGAGATCAAATCATGCTTATCCTGACAATAGCTGCAAGTCAAAGTAGAAAGCAAATCCCCTAAGAACAAACAATGTGCCATAGTATTATTGTACTAGGACTGACGACCGGACACCGGGCTAATCTCCTTTTCGTATCTCAATGGAATGTTGCGGTTATTAGAAAATCCTGTTAATTGGTTAAGCAACGGTTAATTGTTAACAGTTCATTGGTAAGCTTTCCGCTGGCGAATGTGTTACTTTGTTTTGTCAAGTTGATACAATCAAATGCCAGACACACTCTGGCAAGACGCATAAAAAGTGACATTCCATCAAAACGGAATTTTTTATTAATCCAATAATGTTAATCTAACCCTGCTGCATACAATTTGTATTTGTTACTTTTTCAAATGAAATGTAGTCAGGACCAAAAATGAACTATTATGAAAAAAACATTTTTGTCTGTGGCTTTGTTAAGCCTTTTCGCATTGGGAACCGTAAATGCACAGGATCAGGATAAAAACAAAAAAACTGATGAGCAAAAGACAGAACAGCCCGCGGAAATGAAAACAGACCATGAGCAACACCAGAATCCTGACCAAAGCCAGCAACAATTAAGCAACGAGGCCCAAAAACAGGAGCAGCAAAATCAACAGTTTGATCCTAATCAGCAACCAGCGCAGGATCAGCAAAAATTGAACGATTCTTCTAAGCCTCAATAAGCTCAGTAGAAATATTATACAGCGTGTAATTATAGGTGTATATATTAAGGGTATCTTGCAACAGCAAGGTACCCTTCGTTCTTTTCATAAGGCTAAGGTCAGCACAGCACATTCTCGGTATCGTAGAGGCCGGGTAATATGTATACAACAGTGGGGGATGGATAGTCACTGAAGTCTTAGCTTGGGAAGCAGGCTGAGGAGGCGGCAGAAATGACTTTAACTTTGATAAGCAGGTGGAGATATGTGTTCGGATGATTAGCGATTAGAACAAGCTCTTTACAGTTATGGCTTATTGGTAAAAAAATAATGTGTTCCAGCCATCGCCTTTCTCTTTCTTCCTTTTTGTTATACATTTGCGCGTATTACATTGCGTTCATGGATTAAATCCTATTATGAAGAGTATTCAAGAATTTTTACCGGAGTTAGATGCGCCCCGAAAGATTGTAATCACTATGCACCATAAGCCTGACGGCGATGCATTGGGTTCCACATTGGGTTTATACCAATATTTAAAGTTAAAGGGACATTTCCCTACGGTTGTTTCACCTTCTGAAGTACCTGATTTCCTGACCTGGATGCCTGGTATTGCAGATACACTTAATTTCGAATCTGAGCCTAAACAGTGCAAGGATATCATCCGGCAATCCGATCTTATATTTTGCCTTGATTTCAGCCGGTTAGACCGCGTCCGTTCTATGGAAGAGGTTTTGCGGAATGCCCTGCAACCCCTGGTCCTGATCGATCACCATCTGCAACCGGAATTGGACGTTTTTGCATATGGTATGTCTGACCCGGCAAAGAGCTCAACCTGCGAAATGGTTTACGATTTTATTAAATTATCTGGTGGGTTGAATGTAATTGATGAGGCAATAGCAGCCTGCCTGTACACCGGCGTTATGACTGATACGGGCTCCTTCCGGTTTCCCGTTGCTACGGCTTCCGTACACACATTGGTTGCTGATCTTAAATCCAGGGGACTGGATCACGCACCGATTCATCAATATGTTTATGACAGCTGGGGCTTTGAAAGAATGCGTTTCCTGGGGTACGTGCTTTACGAAAAAATGGAAATTTTTCCCCGGCAGCGAGTCAGCATTATTGCACTCTCCCTCGAAGACCAGCAAAAGTTCCGGATTAAAACCGGCGATACGGAAGGTATGGTCAATTACCCTCTTAGTATTGCCAATGTCGACATGGCTATCCTGCTAACGGAGAAAAAGGATGAGGTCCGTTTGTCCTTCAGGAGTAAAGGCAATATAGATGTCAGCACTTTTGCAAATCGCAATTTTAATGGCGGTGGACATTTTAACGCTGCCGGCGGTCGTTCAGAGGTCTGTCTGGCCGATACCGTCGCCAAACTAAAAAACCTTTTAGGTATTACAACCTGATCGTAACCAAATAGTAATATAAATTCATACCTTTATTCTTGTCAAACATAAAATTCTTTAACATTAAAATGAAGCACATATCATTTGTACTGGGTACGGCTTTTGTCCTTTCCAGCTGTAGTTCTTTTTCGCAGAATAAATCTGCTGATGCCGCCCAGCAGGGGAAAAAGGAAACCCTGGTGGCAACAGCCTCATCGGCAGAAGGGTTTATAAAAGGAAACGATGGCTTGGAATACAAGCAGATTATCAAGGGGAGTGGCACTGTTACCGCCCAGGCAGGTTACTTTGCCGAAATGCATGTGATCTTCAAGATTGGCGACAGTGTTATTATAAACACTTACGAGATGAATCAGCAAATGCCTGTTTTACAACAGCTTCAGGCCCCGGCAATGAAAGGCGACCTGATGGAAGGATTATTAACCATGAAGGCCGGCGACAGCACCGTTTTCCGCATGCTTGTCGATACCCTGGTAGCCCGCTCTAACCAGCCTAAACCGGCCTGGACGAAACCTGGCGATTATGCTGTTTGGGAAGTAAAAATGGTTACCCTGAAATCGAAGGAGCAAATGGACG
Source organism: Taibaiella helva (assembly GCA_040392235.1). GTDB lineage: Bacteria > Bacteroidota > Bacteroidia > Chitinophagales > Chitinophagaceae > Taibaiella > Taibaiella helvus_A. The sequence continues at coordinate 3,311 of JBEBWN010000390.1, forward strand.
CGGAAACTGCGGATAAGGAGAAAACGGCAATGGCTGCAGACGATAAAATTATCCGCGATTATTTACAGGAAAAAGGTATTAAAAATGCTAAGAAAGATGCGTCTGGCCTGTATTATGTAGTGCATAGCCCTGGCGCCGGACCACAACCACAAGCCGGACAGAATGTTACGGTAAATTATACAGGGCAAAACCTGAAAGGTGAAAAGTTTGATTCCAATGTTGATCCGGCTTTCAACCACGTTGAACCCTTTTCTTTTGCTTTAGGCAAAGGCGCTGTTATAAAGGGCTGGGATAAAGGAGTCGCTTTAATGAAAAAGGGTACTAAGGCTACGTTCTATATACCTTCAGCACTGGCATACGGCGATCGTGGTGCGGGCGGTAAAATACCACCTAACGCCATCTTGATTTTTGATATCGAATTGCTTAGTTTCCAATAGGGCGCTAGCATCATCATCTTTAATATACATATAAAGCACTCTTCAAATGAAATACCGTTTTTTATTACTATCTGCTGCAGGCTTGCTTTGTACAGGAGCATCCTTTGCCCAGAAAGGCAAAAAAGCCCCTGTTAAAGGAAAGCCGGTTGCTTCGAAGCCGCTAAGCTTTCAGAAAGGGCCCAACAGCCTGGAATACGCTTTTATTAAAAAGAATGCCGAGGGCGCTCTGGCTAAAACAGGCGATTTCGTGGATTTGATCGTGACCCAGATGATTGGTGA
>JBEBWN010000391.1:0-3970 GCA_040392235.1 Taibaiella helva
ATTCATATTAAAACCCTTCGGGCTTCCCCTTAATCTGAAATTCCCCCTCTTGAAGCCGATACCCCATACGGCCATGCCGGCTTCAACCTTCGCTACACAACAGCAAAAGCTCCTGCACTAATGACGGGTATGATCATATCCCGCTCCTCGCCTTTGCCCTATGCATTGTCAGCCTGAGCCTCGCCGAAGGGCATCGCAAGGGCCGGGATCATCGTCATGCTTCGACTCGGCTGCCAATGACAAGTATTTTAGTTTACTAGTTTTCACTACTTGCAGATGGTGTTTGAGTGCTATTGTATGGCTACGGTTACTCTCTCGCTTCAAAATGCCACGCTTTCCCTTGGCTGAGCCGGGCGTGTCGTCCGTGTCCAACAACAAAAATGCTGGTTTTACTATCATTACAGAACATTAATAGGACGATAGTATTCTGTTCAGCATACGGTTGCGATTTATTATCAATAGTTAATTGCACATCAACATATTGCTAATTTTGGTTTTCCCCTTTCACTTTGTCTGTTGAATGAGGACACAAGGCGGGGGCGCGTGCACCAACATGAGGCATAACAGCAGGCATACCAAAACCGGTATACCGCCCAATCAACGCGTCATACCGACCTTGTGGAGGTATCCCCTAAGCATGAGTAGAACGCCTACATATACCAGCCACCAGCAAAGGCAGATCCTCACCAAACCCGGCTGGGATATCTCCACTACACTTCAACCTCCGCTACACAACAGCAAAAGCTCCGGTCGAGAGGACAAGAAAACTGGAAAAGGATAGCGAGAGGCATTGCAGAAAGAATACAAAAGCTGGCACACCGCCTAACCAACGCGTCATACCGACCTTGTGGAGGTATCCCCTGAGCATGAGTAGCATGCCTACATTCACCAGCTACCGCCAAAGGCAGGTTCCCCATTCATCCGGCCGGATAGCTCCACTGTGCTTTATCCTTCGCTGCACAACAGCAAAAGCCCCGGTCGAGAGGACAACTGGAAAAGGATAGCGAGAGGCATTGCAGAAAGAATGCAAAAGCTGGCACACCGCCTAACCAACGCGTCATACCGACCTTGTGGAGGTATCCCCTGAGCATGAGTAGCATGCCTACATTCACCAGCTACCGCCAAAGGCAGGCTCGCCATCATCCGGCCGGGATAACCCCACTACACAACAGCAAAAGCTACGGTCGAGAGGACGAGAGGAGGAAAGGAAATAAAGATATCTGGCAGCGACGCTACAAACTAGATACATCATCCAATCATAAAACATATTATCCAACACCAAAAAACCCATTTTTAATACTTTATTTCACAACTCGTTCTAATTTTAACAAATGGCCGTATCATACCTATATCAATAAGATCAGACATAATAATACTACATTAAATGATGCATTAAATACATTGCTCCGTAACGTTTCTCCTGCCCTCTCCGATAATTTACCTATCTTTGTCGCTTTTTAAAACCAGAATTAACGATAAGAAAATTGATAAATTGGGTAAACTATATCGAAGAAAAGACAGAACAATTAATAATAAATTTAGGTATACCGGAATATTGGGTCAGCTATTGCAGGCTACTGGTATTTCTTATCTTCCTGATCCTGATAGCATCAATTGCTTTCCTTATCACCAGGAAAATCATCTCGCAATTCCTCTATAAGCTCTTCCGGAAAACCTCTTTTACCTGGGACGACTCTATTGCCGATACCAGGGCGCTCGATAAACTGGCCCATATTGCCCCGGCAGTATTCGTACGCCTTATGGCGCCCACCATATTTGCCGACTTTGTACAAATCCTGCCCTTCGTTATACGGCTTACGGACATCTACCTCATAGTGGTGGGCATGACTATATTTTTCGCTATACTAAAAGTGGGCGAATATAGCTTATCACGCCACCCCGCATTTAAAGATAAGCCCCTTACCAGCTACTTCCAGCTTATCAGGATCCTACTGTATATTGTTACGGTTATTCTGGTACTATCAATACTACTGGGTAAATCGCCTGTCTATTTCCTGAGTGCTTTTGGCGCTATGACGGCCATTTTACTACTAGTATTTAAAGACACCATCCTAGGACTGGTGGCCAGCGTACAAATGTCGTCCAACGATATGGTGCGCGTCGGAGACTGGGTGGAAATGCCCAAATTTAATGCCGACGGCGATGTGGTTGATATTAACCTGAATACGGTTAAAGTGCAGAACTGGGATAAGACCATCACCACTATTCCCACGTACTACTTTATTACCGATAGTTTTAAAAACTGGCGGGGCATGCAACAGAGCGGTGGCAGAAGGATTAAGAGAGCCCTTTATGTAGATGTCCATTCTGTTAAACTGGTAGACATCGAAACGAGAGAAAAATTTAAGCACTACCAGCTTATCAACGAATACATCAAAAACAGGCAGCAAGAAATAGAACAATATAATAAAGAGGAAAACATAGACACTTCGGTACTCATTAACGGACGCCGGATGACCAACCTGGGCGTATACCGCAAATACATAGAATACTACCTGAAAAATCATCCGAAAATCAAACAGGACATGACGGTAATGGTCCGGCAGCTGGCCAGCGAAAACAAAGGCATTCCCATAGAAATCTATTGTTTTACCAATACCACGGCCTGGCTGGAATACGAATCTATACAGGCCGACATATTTGACCACTTATATTCTACAGCTGCTTTTTTCGATGTAGAAATATTCCAGGAGCCGAGTGGAAAAAATTTCGCTGCCGCTCTTAACAGGCACGAACAGAAATATTGCGTTAAAAAGTAAGAACACAAAGCCCAAAAGCCAAATTGAAGTCTAGGCGCTTTTGAACTTTGAAGTAACAAAAACGGGCCAACTTAATGCCAGGTCCTAAAAGTAACGAAAAAACGACATGATGATCAATACGCCGGAACTCAGAAAATCCTTCGGACTTAAAATGGCCATTATTATCGTAATGAGCGCTATTATAGGCTCTGGCGTGTTCAAGAAGGCAGCCCCCATGGCCAGTATGTTGCATGCCCCCTGGCTGGTGGTATTAGCCTGGCTCGTTGCCGGTATCATAGTATTGTTTGGCGTATTCTGCATTGCAGAGCTGGGCGCTATGTTCCCCGAGTCGGGAGGGCCATTTGTATGGCTGGAAAAAGTGTATGGTAAACTCATCTCCTTTCTTTACGGCTGGTCCTGCTTTACCGTGATCCAAACAGCTGCCATTTCTTCCATAGCATTTGTCTTTGCCGGTGCCCTCAATACCTTTATGCCCCTGCCCCGGCTGCCCCATAGTTACGAGTCGTTGCAGATACTGGGCTTGCAGCCCCTAGATAATATAGGCGCCAAAATTATGGCCTGCATACTCATCATCGCTTTAACCTTGGTAAATATAACCGGAACAAAAAAAAGCGGAAACCTCAGCCTCGCCTTTACCTTCCTCATTGTCGTATCGCTCTTTGCCGTAATAGCCGGCGCATTGGGTAGCGATGCAGGCAGTAAGGCCACTTTCGAAACTTACGCCGCCGGCTACCCGCAAGAGGGCTTTACCGTATTCGCCTTTATCAGCGCCATGGTTCTGGCAATGCGTGCCGCCTTCTGGGGCTACGAAGGTTGGCTGGGACTGGGCTTTATCGGTGAAGAAATTCAGAACCCGCAGAAAAATCTGCCCCGGGCTTTATTCATCGGCATCGTACTCATTATTTTACTCTATGTATTGGTAAATGCCGCGTATTTTTATGTTATGCCGGTCGACGAAATGCTGACCGCCATTAACCAGGATGAAAACAATATTGCGGCGGTATTGGTAATAGATAAAATATTGGGTTCCGGCGGTGCCTATGTTATCAGCGCTATGATACTGGTATCCACTTTCGGCTGCACTAATGCTACCATTCTCGTCTCCTCCCGGATCTATTATGCTATGGCCCAGAAAAGATTGTTTTTCCGGAAAGCAGCACAAACGCATGCCCGAAGCCAAACACCTAAAT
>JBEBWN010000392.1:0-3969 GCA_040392235.1 Taibaiella helva
TCTTTTTCCACACCTACTTTCGTAGTTATATGTCCTGACGGAAAGCTTGTGTATTCCACTCAGGGCGCTAACAACTACTTTGATGAGTCCTTATTAGTCAAACTCATGAAGGGGTGTTGCCTTGACGGTAGTACGATGACAATGGGCATGGATGATATGTTTGCTGCTGCTCCTGTTAAGCTTTATCCTAATCCCGCAAACGACATACTATATATAAAGGGGGCAGCCAGTTAAAAGACAAAAGCCGCTTTTCGGCTTTGATCAGCTGGGGTAGTGGTATTAATGACGGAATAATAAAAAGCATATTGTAATGTATGAATTTATCGACCAGATGGATGCTATTGAAATTTATTTTGGTATCAATAATAATTCAGTGGGCCATGAGCGCGCATAGCCAGTATGGCGATGTATGGGTATTTGGCGATTCGATGGGTATCGACTTTAAGACAACGTCGCCTTCATTATTTAATACGAGCATTGCAACCCGAGAGGGTAGTGCTTCCATTTGTGACACGCGTGGGGATTTGCTTTTCTATACGGACGGCACCACCATTTGGGACCGGAATCACCAACCGATACTCAATGGTTCGGATTTACCCGGTCTGGGGAGCAATATTACTGCCAGCTCGAGTCAAGGTACCCTGATTGTGCCTATTCCGGGCCGGCCATCGGAATACTATGTTTTCTCGTTGGGATCGATGGAGGCGGGAACAGGTAACGGCCGGTTGTACTACAGCATAGTGGATATGAAACAGAATAATGGACGGGGTATGTGCCCGGCTGATGAGAAGTCGCAATTGCTTGCCGAGGGCTTAACCGAGCAGATGACTGCCATATCGGGCAATCATTGCGATATCTGGCTTATTGTTGCCTCTCATACATTGCCAGAGATACGGGCGTATAATATAAATTTTGGCGGTCTGGATACCGTGCCCGTTATTTCTGCCCAGGTTATGGGCGGTGGTATTTACGGCGGTGTAATCGGTACCGTGAATGCATCTCCGGACCGGAGCAAAATTGCGTTTTCACATGGTAACCTGGTACTGTATGATTTTGACCCGGCAAAAGGGATAATAAGTAATCCGTTGGTAATGGAAAGAAAGGTTTCACCATATTTTTATGGCGCAGCCTTTTCGCCTGACAACTCAAAGTTATATGCCAGTGCTTTCGGAAGTAATGGAGCTATCTTCCAATTTGACCTCAGTTTAAGCGATACGCAGAAGATTGTTGCATCGAAAATGCCCTTCGGAACAAGTTCTTCCTATGCCACTGTAAAACGGGGGCCGGATAACAAGGTGTACATTGCCAACCTGGGATCAATGTATCTTTCCGTGATCAGCAAACCGAACCTGGCCGGCCAGGCTTGTGATTTCCGGGCTGAGGGGTTCAGGCTGTTAAGGAGATCAAATGAAGGCTTGCCGAATGAAGCCACAATCGCTATTATAAATAAGCATTATACTTCGCGGACGGATAGCGTTATCTGTGCAGATTCGACGATACTACAGGCCCGGATGCAGAACGGTATCAATTACCAATGGCAGGACGGTAGCCGGGGCAATACCTTAACAACCGACACTTCCGGGACTTATTGGGTAGCTTATCAACATTATGACACGGAATGCGTGGAATATGTAGATACGATTCACCTGGTGTTTCATAAAAATGTAAGGCGTTATAGTAGGACTGTTGCCGATGCCCAATGCAGGGCAGATACCCTGTTGTTACAGGCTAAAAATACCAGCGCCACAGAATATTTCTGGGAAAACCAAGATCCAGGCCCGGAGAGGGTAGTGCGTACTGCGGGCATCTATTGGGTGCAGTATAGGATTGATTCGGTTTGTGCATTGCATGTCGATACTTTTGACGTCCGGTATAATAGCTACAGGTTATCCTTTTACCTCGATACCCTGTATTGCCTTGGAACGCCTATACATTTCCAGAATACTTCCGACCAGCCTTTTAACCGTTTTTACTGGTATTACGGCAACGGGGAGGGGAGCGCAGAAGGGAGCCCGCAATATCCATATGCCCGGGCGGGACGGTACGAAATAAAATTGTTGGGTTGGATAGATGGTAGGTGTACTGATTAGGTTATGACCTATATAACTATTGATTCGGTATTCCCGGTTCACTACCGGCCGGACAAGAAGGCGATTTGCCAGGGGGAAATGATCCGCTTTTTTCCCGAAACGGATGAAAATGTAAAGGCTTTATACTGGAACTATGGTACAGGCGATCATTTGCTTACGGCTGATAAATCGCCTGTACAGCATGCCTTTCCCCAAGCAGGTATTTATCCTGTTACCCTCAACGCGCTTAACAGGGTGTGTCCTGCAACCCAATTTGCAGATACAATAATAGTGCAGGCATTACCGGCCGTCTACCTGGGGGCCGATAGCTCTTTGTGCTGGCAAGGACAGCCGATAGTATTGGAAAACAAATCCGTTTTGGCTGCCGGAACCTACCGGTATCTATGGAATACCGGGGCCACTACCCCCGGTATAACAGCCCTCAACCATGGCACTTACTGGCTTAAGGTAACCAGCGATTCCCTTGGTTGTACGAATACGGAGACGATCGATGTGGCAAAGGATTGTTACATTGATATACCCAATGCCTTTACGCCCAATGGCGATGGGTATAACGACTATTTTTTTCCACGCCGGCTGCTTTCTGCAAGCCTTTCGCAATTTACTATGCAGATTTATAACCGCTGGGGCCAGGTGGTATTTGAAAGCCATAGCCCAAATAGCAGGGGCTGGGACGGGCGCTTAAATGATAATATGCTTCCGCAAGGCGTTTATGTATACCGTATAACCGCCCATTTTCAAAAAGACCAGCCCCTATACTTTGAAGGCAATGTGACCTTAATACGGTAAGTATACGCAGGCTTATATACCGGTGTTTTTAAATGTAATTTCAAAAATATGATGAAGCTTAACGCTATAAAAGCAATTTTGCTCCTGGTAACCTGTATAGGTTATTCCACGCTCCATGCACAAAGGCAACGCCGGACATGCGATATAGTGCCTTTCGTCACTGCACCTACCGACACGGTCATTAACGGTAAAAGCAATGGTAATGTTATACCGCTCAAGCTTTCCTTTGGTAATAGAGGTCCGGATAAGCTGGTTACCGGCGACGCTTTCCTTTTTGTTGTCTATACGCTGAAAGACGGGCAAAAGACCGTTATTCATTCTAACCTGGCTGCCGGTGAAGGCAATGATTCTATTCCTTTTGAAACGCTTGCCGTTTATGAGCGGACATTTAATTTTACAATACCCGGCCTTACGGAACCTATGCAATTGGACCTTTGTGTGGAGGTGAACAGCGAGGGCATTGTGAATGGTGATAGCCTGGTATTGGCTTATTACGACCCGGATAAAGGTAATAATATAGCCTGCAATACGCTGACGGTTTTGCCGGAGGGTACCACCTCTATCGTTGCCGCAGATGGCGAGGACATACGGTTCCTCATTTATCCTAATCCGACCCGTGATAAGCTTTATATCCAATCGGGGCATAAGACAGCGCCCGATGCTACACAGGTGGTTGTACGTGATATTACTGGCCGTGTGCTGTACCAGCAAACGTATACTACCGATCAGGCCGGACCGGAGCCCGTAATGATTAACGTGGAAAGGTTTCCTGCCGGAATGTATACCATCAGTCTGCAAACGGGGGCAGACATCGCAACAAGGAAATTTACCGTAAAGAAATAGTCGCTGTAAAGGAGCCCGGTATTGATGGATAATTTCCTTTTCTGCCTCCGAATGCTTAAATAGGGTCTGCTGTTACACTCAATTGGGTGCATCCCCCAGTGTATAAAGTATCCGCTATACGAGGTTAGATGATCAGGAAAGATCCAATGTCTGGTTGTACTACAGCCGGCATAGCCGTATGGGGTATCGTCTTCAAGAGGGCGGGTTTCTTTTTTTGGAGGGATGGCTTCGCTTTGATTACTGTTGG
>JBEBWN010000393.1:0-3933 GCA_040392235.1 Taibaiella helva
TATCGCCGGGGCGAAGCCCGGTGCGGAGTTTTACATTATGTTCTTCAAAATCGTTGTGCATCATACCAGAATATTGTTGGCCGGAGGAGGTAAAACACTATTAGAATTTTAAAAGGGCATGCGCCAGGTTTTCCTTACCAGGGATAAAGATGATGTAACCGGAGGAAAGATACCACGAAAACAGCAACCGCTTAAGCCATTTTTGCTATCCGGCAGGGCTATCGCGTGGTAACCCGGCTTACAAACGGGATTGCGCTATCATATTATACTCATATACCAACTGCACCACGCCCGAACGAAAGCGGTTTACCGCTGCTAAACGTAAATCAATCCGATCCTGCAAATTTTCAAACAAAGGTTTCCCCCCTCCTAAAACTACCGGGTGCACCGAGATCCGGTACACGTCTATCAATTTCAGGTTGGCAAAGGTACTAATGAGCTTAGCACCACCATACAGCCATATAGCTCCACCTTCCTGCCTTTTAATCTCCGCCACTTGTTGCGCTATATCCCCGGCCACATAAGTAACACTATCGTCTTGCCCCGGCTTACGCGTGAAAACATACTTTTTCCTGGTGTGTATCGCCGACCAAAAGGATTGCTCGGCGGCAGCGGCATCGGCATTCGGAACGAAGTTTCCCCAGGCATCATAACTCACGCGCCCATAGAATATCGTATCAATACCCGCTAAAAATTCATCAAACCCCATGTCCTCATCCATAATACACCAATCCACTTCTCCCTGCGGTCCTTCAATAAAACCATCCAGGCTTACTGCAAGATCCAGAATTACTTTTCTCATGTCTATAATATTAGTATAATTTAGCGTTACCCTAAACCGCAAGTACGGACAAAAACGTTCCCGCTCCAGGCGCCCAGAACTTGTTGACCCGGGCGCTCGCCAAAAAGAAGATAATCCCCTATACACACAAATCAACGGAACAAACGTAAAATTATAGAAAAGAGCGCAGTCTTCCTTCGCAGAGACAGAAAACCAGGAAGAATTAATCAGTGAGTAGGGGGTACAAAGTTTCACCCCTTTAAATGTATATTCAACCCTTTCAGGGTTGGGTGGGGGTGCTGTTTACCGGCCGCCGGTTGCGCCGGCGGTTACTAATATTGAAGCCCTTAGGGCTTTTCCCTTGATTGACAGCATTTCCTGGAACGCAGTTCTGTACAACCCACCCTTCCGGGGGGAACAATAAGCCCGGAGGGCTTAAATTTGCATAACCGCGGATGTAATCCGTGGCAATGAAGATCTCGTAAGACACAAGCCGAAAAGGCTTGAACAGCTTACCATAAACAATACAATCGACTATAATGAATGGATCAAATGGAATGCAATAGATGCACTATTATAAAAGCATAGTTCCCCCCTTCAGGTAGGGTATACAAAACTATGTACTTGTATTTAGATTATTTTTCCTATTGTTTTTAATCGCAGCTGATTGAGATACCGGGTTAAGTTTTCTTTAATCCAGGCGTCTATGACTTAATGAACCATAAATTCAATGATAATCAAATTATTGAAATAAAAAAACAACCTTTTTTTGACACAATAATTTGTACACCCTACCTAAAAGGGTATCCTGCACATGCCTTCCCTTCAGGCCCAAAAAGAAATGCCACATGCTTCCTATACGCGTTACCCTTCCGGAATAATGGTACATAAATCCTGGTAATGCCTGTAGTACACAGTCCCTGCACTATTAAATTGCCGACCTCTTTGCCTGCCGGGAAAGCCCCTCCCGGCTCAAATATATACCTGTATTATACGTTCATAAAGATCAGGGATTTAAGAGGTACCTGCCGGCCATGATGGGTTTCTATAAACAAAAACGGCTTCGGCTTTTATCAGCTGCAATTTCCATTCACAGAGCAACCTTGCCCCTCTTCGTCCGAACCGTGTTGCAACAGCAGCTTTTTATGACGCCCATCCCGGAAGGTCTCTTCCAGCGCCGCTTCAAACCGCCGTTTACCGATATAGCAGAAGGGGCACATGATATCACTCCATATTTCTATTTTCATATTGCCCGTATTAACTGCTGCAAATTAGTTCAAATAGATGACCACGAGAAGTTTACTATACCTTTGTATAGCACATGCTTGTCTTTTGCAGATGGTATATTTTATAACCTTGCTCTACCAGCGGGTAGAAAAAGCCAGGTCAGCCGGAAATCACCTATTATGCGTCCCGGTCTCTCTTACATGCAGCCAGGAATAGCGGCGAAACAGGAAAACGCTATTATCCCGCTTGATCTCTTCCACCATCATTTTATACAAATCGTTATATTTGACAAACCGTTCTCTTGAATGAAGTATAGGAGTAACTAGCGATAAGTTAAGCATAGTTTGTCGCCTTGAACATTCTTAGTTACCTAACGAACAGACGATTGTAACTTTTTGGTTTTGCCTTTTCACTTTTATCTTAACAATAGGTTACCGACAAGCTGATGATACCCACACCATACATGATTTAAAAGAATAATCGATGCCCTGGAACCCGGAAATCTATAATCAATTCAAAGAAATAAGGTTTAAACCCTTTTTCGATCTCATACATTTAATAAATGATACGCATTCGGGCAAGGCTGTGGACCTGGGTTGCGGTACCGGCGAGCAAACCGCCATACTGGCCAGGCAGTTTCAACACACAACGTTTTTAGGCCTGGATACTTCAGCCGAAATGCTGCATGATGCGCAGCAACAGGAAAATACCCGTTTGCGCTTTGAGCAATCGTCTATCGAAGACTTTGCCCAAGCCCCGGGGCAATGGGACCTTATCTTTAGCAATGCCGCCTTGCAATGGGCCGATAACCACAGGGATCTGTTTCCTCAAATTATAGCCAAGCTAAACACGGGCGGGCAACTGGCCGTCCAAATGCCCATGCAAACCGCGAACAGCCTTAATATACTATTGGACAAGCTGGTGCAGGAAAAGCCCTTCTGCGATTACTGGAAAGGACACCGGCGTCGCTCCCCCCTGCTGGACGTTGATGGTTATGCCAAAATACTATTCGCCGGAGGACTGGAAGATATACAGATTATGCTGAAGGTCTATCCTATTATTGCCCGCAGCGAAGAAGACCTTTTCCAGTTCATCTCCGGCTCGGCTTTAATCCCTTACCAGGACCAAATGGGCGCAACAGAGCGTGAGCTGTTCCATCTCGTATTTAAAAAGCGTATAAAAGACCATTTTCAGCACTTCCCTGCCATGTACCCCTTTAAGCGACTGTTATTATATGGTAAAAAGGCCTGAAGTCACTAAAAAAAATCCAGACGGTTGGGAAACCGGTTCTTCTACTAATTGGCCATTTCGTAGAACAGCATAGCTCCGGGGAATTTTTGTTCCCGTATCTTTACGAGAGTGGAATGCCCCGGACGGTACCTGTAACAGCAGTGAACGGTAAAGCCTGTATTATGGTAAAGCCGTTAAAAATAAAATATGTCAGAACCGGCCATTATGTACTGGGGGGCTTACTTTTTTAGGGCTGCCCTATTTTGCCTCGCCTGACTTTCCGGACATTTTCCTCATCTGGCCACCCCCCGTGGACGGGTAGAACTATTAAACCAGGCTATTCTATGCTTCTACTTCTTTCTTTTTTACAAGGGAGCCGACCCAATGACCTTCCAGCAGGATAACGAATTGTAGAATGTTTCATTGCTTTGCAGGGCTTAGCGTACGCAAATATTATGAGATGAAGGCAGATTTATTATCCAATCGTTTTCGATGGAAACTAATGCACTGTGATTCAACCCCTTCCGGGTTGGCGGTATGCTGCTTATCAGCCACCGGTTGCACCGGCGGTTAGATACCTTGCAGCCCTCCGGGCTGCTCAAAAACAATATTTGCGCATGCAGTATAAGTAGGGCTTGCCGATTAACTTATATCCAGTTGAATTTCAACATAATAACTGTAGAAATTCTCCAATT
>JBEBWN010000394.1:0-3927 GCA_040392235.1 Taibaiella helva
TCGGTTGCAAATGTAAAATTCTGTTTGCAAGTATAACTATAATTTTATGCTTTTCTCTTCATTATTTGCTGAAAATGGCCAATTATTAAAAAAATATTAGATAACTGAAGGCTCAACATTTTCATACCCCGCTTGTTGCTATTTAAAAACCACACATATGCTGACAACAGAGGAAATGAAAAGAATTATCTATAAAGATGAAGGGCAACTTATTGAAAATGCCGCGTGGGTAGATCATTTTTACGAGCTTTTCCTGGAACGGTACCATGCCCTGAATATTATTAAATCGCCTACTCATGTACTAAAGCTTCATAAAACCGTCTTACTGGAACTGGTCCGTTCTTTCCATTTCGATGAAATGCATCTTTTTAAGATATACAGCAATGCAAATGTATTTGCATTGCTAACCGATAAAGGCGGTGGCTATTGGAGCTATGAGTTTATCATTATTTATAAAGAGGACCAGGATACCATTATAAGCGGCTATAATACGATCGAGGATATAAAAAAGGTTTTTGGAGAAAAAGAACCCATTCTGGAAATTCCTCTCCCCGTACACCGGAAATACCAGGAAGACTAGTATTAAATCAAAGGTGAAAAGGCAAAGCCAAAAGTGCCAACAGATTGATGAGCAATTAACTATGGAGTAATAAGTCGAAAATGTGCGCTTGACTAGACACTAGTATTAACGTGAGTTCGGCAAGCTCTAGGGCGAAAACGATTTTATGAAAGAGATTTTTATTTTGCAAGTCCTGTTTTAAGTGCTTTACCCACCAATGCAGCTGTATTATTAACATCCAATTTTAGCAGTAGAGAGAACCTGTAATGCTTTATCGTACTCAGGCTTCGGAACATAGCATCAGCAATCTGTTGATCTGTAAGGCCGTCAATGATATATTGCAATACTATTTTTTCCTGTTTGGTTAAGCTCATTTTAGCCGCCAGAATAGCGGGAGACTTTAGCGGATCTCGTTCCATAATCTCCCGTATTTTGGGCTCGATATACGTTTCTCCTTCGTGCACTGTACGTATCGTCCGTGCAAGTACAGCTCCCTCATTGTTTTTTAGCAGATACCCCTGTACCCCCAGCCAGCTCAGCCTAGATGCATACATGACGCTTTCAAAGCTGGTAAGAATAATAATTTTCAGAAGAGGATAATTTTGCAGTATTTGCGCGGCCAGCTCATCTCCGGGAATGTCAGGAAGTTGTATATCCAGCAACAGCACATCCGCAGCGGTATACCGGATGTTTTCCAGCAATTCCTTTCCGTTCTGGTACGTGCCTATAACATCAATATCCGGAAACTTTGACAATACGGCTGTCAGGCCGTGGAGCATCATCGGATGATCGTCGGTAATCAATACCCTGATCGGGTTTTCTTTATGCGTCATATATTGATTGCGACTTCGCGCTGTTTTTAATTTTGATTTCGGCTAAGGTGTCCAACGCTTTTTAGGACGACAACTAATATAGTATCTCCTGGTGAATATTAAGCAATGATTTCATTTAGCTTTTGCAGATTCAAATGTATCTTTATGGCAGTGCCCTTGTCTAAGGCCGAATCTATTTCCAGCGAGCCTTGCAGGCGATCTACCCTTGATCTCACATTATTCAATCCATACCCAATATCCTCATACGGATTAAATCCTTTACCGTTGTCTTCTACTAACAATATGAGTTCATTTCCGTGCTCAATGATTTGTATGTCTATGTTTGCGGCATCGGCATGTTGTGTAGCATTATGTATCAATTCCTGGATTATCCGGAACAAAATCAATTCAACTGGTTTGCTTAGGATGCTTAACCTGTTGGGGACGTCCAATACGATGTGTACTTTTCCGTTAGTATTTATTTTTTTTATGTAAGCCAGCAGAGCTTCTATCAGGTGATAATGGTTGAGCATGTCAGGTAAGAGATTGTGCGCTGTAGCACGGACTTCGGAGCTGGTATCCTGCAACATAACAACGATGTCGTTCAACTGGCGAAATATGCTTTCCTTTTCACTATCAGGGCCGATGTCATTTATTTTAAGATTAATGGCAGCCAGCATTCCGCCTATACCATCATGTAATTCTCTTGACAAGCGCTGACGCTCTTTTTCTTCTCCTGCTATGAGTGCCTTTAGCATATTAATTTCCTGTTCTTTCTGTAATAACTTTTGTTTCCGGCGATAACCCCGCACTATGCCCCATGAAAGTACGGCCATCAGACACATGCCGGATAAAATGATAACGAGCCACAGGTTTTTTTGTGTCAGATTCCTTTCCTGTCGGGCAATGAGGAGTTGTTTTTCAGTCAAAGCTTTGTCTTTCTGCGCCAGGGTATAGTCTGATTCTAATTGGTTTATTTTGTTAATGTCCACTTTTGTTTGTTCAAAAATTCCCCTTTGCATATTTATATACTTGATGCCATATTCCAATGCCTTTTTATAATTTCCCGTGGATGTATACAGGTTCCCTAAGGCCCGATAACTATGTAAGAGAATATTTTTATAATCTGCTTTCTCTGCTAAACTAAGGCTATATAAAATATAATACTCTGCTTTTACATATTCCTTTTTTGATGCAAACACGCCTCCTAATAAATACTGATGTATGAGTTGATATTCATCGGGCAATTTTTCAAATAGTGGCGTTATTTGCGATAAGTAGAATAATGCGGAATCAGGTTTATTGATGTCGAGATATAAGCCCGAGACATTATAAATGACCTGGCTCTGAAGTTGAATGAACGGTTTATCACGCCTATGTGCAATCAGTTTAAATGCTGTGATATAATCTGTAATGGCTTCTTCTTTTTTATCTGATAAGCTGTACACTTTTGCCTTATTGGCTAAAGCCTTAGAAAGATCAAGCGTGTCCTTCTGTGCCGTAAAAATGCTAATGGTTGCATTTAAATTGCTTAATGCTTTATTGTAGTCTCCGTTATCAATTGCTATACCAGCTATATTTGTCAACAGTTTTGCTTTGATAAGAATACCCTGTTTTGTAGGAAGAGTGGATGTCAACGCCATCTGGTAATATTCAGCAGCTTTGCTGTTGTTTTCATAAGTATTGCCGATCTTAAGGTAAAGCACAGGTATAAACCCGGGACGGTACAGGAATATATAAGGAACTACTCTTTCATACATTACACGGGCTGCATTCTTTTTATTGTTATGGTATAAACTATCTCCCATCGCAATCAATTTTTCATAAGTGTGCGAATAGTTTCCATTAATTTCTGTGGCATGTTGGATGCTATATATTTCCAGTGGATGAATGCTATATTTATCTTCGTAAGTATAAGTTTGAGACATAAGAGCATCTGTACAATATAGCAGGCTGATGATGGACAGGTATATTATTTTTCTTATCCCAGACTTCATTTTTCTTATTTTGAATACTCAAACTTACATTTTAATTTAATGTAATTAACTTTAGATGTTGGTGTTATGCCGCAATGCCCTTGAAGCTTTGGTAACTCCGTCAAAATAACTTCCTGATTTCACACAAAAAGGAAAAAATTGTAAAAGTTAATACGTACAGTATTTATATCCAATCTCTGTTTCGTAGTCGTCTTCGTTCGCTTTGCGTGAAATAAGCTGCTAATCACAAATTGAAGGACACCTAAATGGCAATAGTCAATGACGGCATTTTGGGAGGCTGTTTTGGCAATGTTACCGAAAATATTCGTAGACAGATTACCGTCATCCTTACTTAGGGCTTGCTAATTAACTTATATCCAATTGAATTTCAACATAATAACTGTATAAACGCTCCAATTTAATGCAGGGCAAAAACATCGCAAAGCCAGTAAAATGGTTTGTAAAGCTTGCAGCAACATAAAATAATATAAGCCCTTCCTTTTCCTGAAAGGGAAAGGAATCTCCCCCTCTTGAAGTCTAAACTTCATACAGCTATGCCGGCTGTAGTATAGCCAGACAA
>JBEBWN010000395.1:0-3926 GCA_040392235.1 Taibaiella helva
GAGATAACGCTCCTGAGCGAAATATATTATAATGTCATGAGTTTATCGATAGCCAGCTGCAAAGTTTCCTGCCGTTTAGCAAAGCAAAAGCGAACCAGCTTGTGGTCAGACCCTCCGCTATAAAAAGAACTAACAGGTATAACCGCAACACCGTGCTGGCGGGTAAGCCATATGGCAAATTCCTTATCGGGCAATTCCGATATACCGCTGTAGTCCATTACCTGGAAATAGCTGCCCCGGGCCACATATGGACAAACAAAGCGTGTACCTTTCATGCCTTCCAGGAAAAAATTACGCTTTTGTTCTAACAGAGCCCTACCCTCTTCCAATTTTTGCTGTTGCAGCAGGTAAGTTGTAATGGCCTGTTGCATTGGCGTATTTACACTGAAAGCCAGGTATTGGTGTATTTGCCGGAAGGCAGCCGTTAAAGGTTCGGGCGCAACTACGTAGCCCAGTTTCCAACCCGTAGCGTGCAGGGTTTTACCAAAAGAGAAAATTACAAATGAACGTGAACGCAACCCGGGAAACCGGAGCAGGGAGATATGCGGGTTGTTGTCGTAGACAAGATGTTCATATACTTCGTCGGCAATTACAAACAGGTTATATTGCTGGACCAGGCGTTGCAGGTTCTGATAGTCGTCGACGGCCCATACCGCGCCGCTTGGGTTATGCGGATTATTGATAATAATTGCCTTAGTACGTGTATTGGCCGCGGCAAAAACCTTCTCCCAGTTTACAGCGAAGCCATTCTGCTCATCCAGGGCAATGCATACCGGTCGCCCGCCACTCATATAAATATTAGGGATATAGCTATCATATGCCGGCTCCAGCACAATTACCTCATCGCCAGGTTCCAGTATTGTGGTCAACGCTGTATAAATACCATAGGTGGCCCCGGGGGTAATCGTTATTTCGGTTTCCGCATCTACAGCAACATCCTGGAATGCCTGTATTTTATGGCTGATGGCCTGGCGGAGCAACAGTAGCCCGGCCATAGGAGCGTATTGATTGTATCCTTCTCTTATCGCAGCCGATACCAGGCTTTCCCATTCGGGATCGATAGCAAAATCGGGAAAACCCTGGGACAGGTTGATGGCCTTGTGCTCCTGGGCCAAGGCGCTCATTACCGTAAATATTGTCGTTCCTGCCGAAGGATAGCGGGGTGTAATCATGGGTTTAAATCACAAATATATAAACAATATATCAAATAGCAGGAACCGGGTTTTTATTCTATCTCGAAATAGTCGAGCGCATACTCTTTTAATAAAATTTCCTGGGCAGCCAGAGTATCCCCGGTTTCTACCTGTTTCCGCTTCGTAAAATGGGGCCAGCCTTCTTCATCATAACCATCCAGGCTGTAATAGCCC
This sequence comes from Taibaiella helva, assembly GCA_040392235.1. Taxonomy (GTDB): domain Bacteria; phylum Bacteroidota; class Bacteroidia; order Chitinophagales; family Chitinophagaceae; genus Taibaiella; species Taibaiella helvus_A. Next base: position 1,368 of record JBEBWN010000395.1, read on the forward strand.
CCAAGGCTTAATAATGTGCAAACCCCGATATGCATTAAATCCTGCTTTTGCTCTTTTGAAAACTTGATCTTGGGCGTGCGACCTTTATACTCGTTAAGACCAATCAGGAAAAGTATAGCTTCCAGGTTCGGCTTTTTGCCAAACCGCTCAACCAGCTGCGCTTCCAGGATAATCCAACGTTCAAATAAACTTTTTTTCTGTTCCTCCATGTTCATACCAAATTAACAATCAGCTCTTTCATAAAGCTGCTTTCGAACGCCTGCTCACTACAACATCCTGCTCACAATTTCTTTTAAAGAGATACCTTCTGCCTCTGCTCTGTAGCTTCCTACAATGCGGTGCAGCAATACCGAATGGGCAATAGCCTTAACGTCCTCAATATCGGGCGAGAATTTTCCATGTAACAAAGCGTAGCACTTGGCCGCCAGTATCAGGTTTTGCGAGGCCCGCGGACCGGCGCCCCAGGCGAGGTATTGCGTAGCCAGCCGCTCTTTATCTGCCTTGTCGGGACGGGTGCGCTGCACCAGCGAGACAGCATATTCCAACACATTGGCCGGTACCGGTACTTTGCGGACCAGCTGCTGAAAATAGAGAATCTCTTCCCCATGCAACACTTTAGGCAGTTCGATATGCTGCGGGCTCGTGGTTTGCTTAACAATCTGCACTTCTTCCTCGAAGCTGGGATAATCGACAATAATCTGGAACATAAAGCGGTCCAGCTGCGCCTCCGGCAGGGGATAGGTTCCTTCCTGCTCAATAGGGTTCTGTGTGGCTAAAACAAAAAACGGGGCCGGCAATTTATAGTTATCGCCTGCCGCGGTAATATTACGCTCCTGCATTGCTTCCAGCAGCGCTGCCTGTGTTTTGGGGGGAGTACGGTTTATTTCATCTGCCAGGACAATATTAGCGAAAACCGGTCCCTTCAGAAATTTAAACTTCCTGTTTTCGTCCAGTATCTCCGTACCCGTTATATCGCCGGGCATCAGATCGGGTGTAAACTGAATGCGCTTGAAGGAAAGATCCAGTACATCTGCAACCGTTTTTACCAAAAGGGTTTTGGCCAATCCGGGCACCCCTACCAGGAGACTATGCCCATTACACAAAATAGAAATAATCAATTTTTCTACTACGTCCATCTGCCCTACAATCACTTCACCTACAGCCTGGCGCAATTCTTTATACTTTTGCTGTAATCCTTTTACAGCATCCACATCCGATGCATAATGTACCATATATCCGGAGTTCCTGACGGAGTTTATTTATCTTTAAATGATAGCCCCTTTTCGGGGGAGTTTGTATCCGCCCCTTTAAAAGGAGGCGGACAAATATAATTAAATCTGTCTAAACGTTTGGGTTAGTAGCCTATAACCTGCTGCTCCAACTCCGGCATTTGCCGGAATTCATACTGTTGATTGCGCAACTGGGGTTCAAAACCCGCCTTTCTGATGGCAGACTGTATACCTGCGGCAGTAAACCGGTGGGGCGCTCCGGCCGCGCTCACAACATTCTCTTCGATCATAATAGAGCCGAAGTCATTAGCACCGGCATGCAGGCAAAGTTGTGCCACTTTTTCGCCGACCGTCAGCCAGCTGGCCTGTATATTTTTTACATTGGGCAGCATTATGCGGCTTAATGCAATCATCCTGATGTATTCCTCTGCCGTAGTATCGTTCTTTGCCCGCCGTATGCGCCTGAGCAAGGTATCTACATCCTGGAAGGTCCAGGGTATAAAGGCCAGGAAGCCCTTTGCTTCAGCAGGTTTACGGGCTTGTACTGCACGTAGTTTAACAAGGTGCTCCATACGCTCTTCGATGGTTTCTACGTGGCCAAACATCATCGTTGCACTCGTTGTCAACCCAACCTGGTGGGCCTCCGCCATAATATCCAGCCACTCCTGGGCCCCGCATTTCCCCTTTGATATCAACCGGCGAACGCGGTCAACCAGGATTTCGGCGCCCGGTCCCGGCATACTGTCCATGCCGGCCTCCTGCAAAGCCAGCAAGGCTTCCCGGTGGGTAACTTTTGATACTTTACAGATGTGCGCGACCTCGGGCGGCCCCAGTGCATGTAATTTAAGATTCGGGTAAAGAGCCTTCAACCGGCGGAAAAGGTCTACATAGTAATCCAGTCCCAGATCAGGATGATGCCCTCCCTGCAATAACAGTTGCTCCCCCCCGTAACGGAAGGTTTCCTCGATCTTCTGTTTATAAGTTTCTATGTCGGTAGTATAGCCTTCTGCATGACCCGGTATACGGTAGAAATTGCAGAATTTACAATTGGCCGTACACACATTCGTCGTATTCATATTCCGGTCAATGATCCAGGTCACCTTGTTATGCGGTACCTGGATCTTACGCAGCTCATTAGCCACATAAGCCAGTTCCGTAAGCGGGGCATTTTCGAAGAGAAAAACACCCTCTTCTGCGGAAAGGAAGTCAAATTTTAATGCCCGGTCATACAGCGTATAAAGATTCATTTTTACAATTTTAATAAGCCCAAAAAATGCGCCAACACAAACAGAAGCAAAGTTAAGGGAAATGAAGCGGCCACTTATCTATT
>JBEBWN010000396.1:0-3914 GCA_040392235.1 Taibaiella helva
AGTAACCGTAGCAATACAATAGCTCTAAAACACCACCTGCAAGTAGTTGAAAATTAGCAAACTGAAATACTTGTCAATAACAGCCCTGTCGAAACGGAACTAGTGCGTGGAAGGTTTTAACAGGTACTAAATCACGTCACCCTTCGGCGCGGCTGACAATAAAATTAGGCTGTAAACATCGATTGTTCCTTACAGACAACACACTTTCCTTAACAGGTACACAAAAAGATAGTCCCCTGCAGCTATTGCAGGGGACTATCTTTTATCATAAATATTGCGCTAATGTGTTTAGTCTTTTTTGGGTATTATCAAACTAGTAATAAGGTAAGCATAATTTGTCGCCTTGAACATCCTTAGTTTCCGACGAACAAGCGATTGTAGCTTTTGGGTTTTGCCTTTTCACTTTTAACTTAATACTAGTAGTGTCCGGCCCAGCCTATTGTTCGACTTATTACTCCATAGTTAATCGCTCACTTTTTGGCTTTGCCTTCTAACCTTTGACTTAACACCAGCTATCGTAGTAACGTGACATCCCCTTTAAACACTTTGATCGATCCGTCGCGCATCACCAGGCGAATCACATAGAAATAGGTTCCTCCTTCCGCCGGGTTATCATTAAAAGTACCATCCCAGCCTTTAGTCCCATCCTGAGTATAGAATACTTCCTGCCCATTTCTATTAAAGACACGGAACTCGGCCACGCCTTGGTAACCTATGTTTTCGATACGGAAAACGTCGTTCAAACCGTCATCATTGGGGGAAAAAGCATTGGGCACAAACAGGTCTTCGTACAGATCCACAAATATCTCGGCCGTATCCTTACAACCAAACTCGTTAGTGCCGACCACCGAGTAGCGAATAGGCGCCTGCGGACGCGTAGTAGGATTAGGGATCATATTATTATCCAGCCATTGGGAGGGGAACCACTGATATAATAATGCGCCGGATGCTCTTAATTGCGCTTTATCGCGTGCATTAATAATGGTATCGCCACTAACAATTAATTCCGGTTCCGGATGTTTTACTACAACTATGGTATCGCTACCAGAGCAGAAAAAGTCCTGCGAAGCAAATTGCTGGTCGGTTGCTGTAATCACGAAGGTTGTCGTTGTGGTGATATAACCGTCGGTAACACTAGTATCAGCTCTATCCAGGGGAGCAGCCGGCGTCCACTTGTATTCATAGGCTCCTGCATATAATGTTGTAGCAATAAGACTGAAATGCCCGTTACAGGTAAAAGTATCTACCAACGGTGGATGGATTACTACAGGCTTGGCTATGGTAATATTCCTGCTGATTTTATTACCGCCGGGAGGCGTATAGCTCAGGTTACAAGACATGGGGAACACCGTTACCCCTACCGAGGCCACAACCGGGTTGAAATACCATTTACCATTTTTTTGAAAAGCACCGCATCCATCAAACGAGCCGTCCTTGTTACCAGCGCTCACCGTAATTTCGTAGTTTGTACTATCCCAGCAAAAATAGCGGGGAAGTGGCGATCCGTTACCTAAAACAATTTGAGGAGATTGACCAAAACTAAATATACTTAAACAACAAAGAACAAGGACAAAAGATACAATTCGGGATGCAGTATACATGTTTTCTTTTTTGACAAATATAAGGTTTGAAATAAAAAAAGGTAAAATAATCAGCCTGGTTTTATATATAATTTCTATTTATTTTACCAGGTATCAATTCATTTTTTTGTTTTTTTAACAGCAGACTTGTAAAGATACAATTCGTATTAACACAAACTTTACGCTAACAGTATTTTTTTAAAGAAAGACGGAGCACAATATACAATTAGTTGGCGTAGATGTTACTTTTTAAAGAAAATTGTGGAAAACACCCAACCGGTTATACGTATTTATACCCAGAAGCAACCACAATTTAGTGAACCATTTGATTATAAGACTGTTTAAGAGTCTGAACTAAATGCGATACTTTATGGATTGGTTAAGAAGTTTACTGGCTGGAGCGGCCGCCTGGAAATGGGGCGGAGGATGCCTGGGAAGCATCCTTGTTTTTATATTGGTTTATTGGTTATTAGGCCAGGTAGGTTGCTAAAGGCACCTAACGCCCTATCCCCTACTTTATATTGCTAGCGACAGTGCCAAGGGCAATATCAGTTGAATTTCACACAATATAGCAACTAAACGTATAGCCTGAATTCAAACGGCATACCTCAAATGGTATGCCGTTTGCCTTATTGTGCTTATTCGGCTAATATATAAACTCACCGCCTGATGGCCGCAATACCCGGCAATTCCTTACCTTCAAAATATTCCAGTAAAGCGCCGCCACCGGTGGATACGTAACTTACTTTATCGGCCAAATGGAACTTATTTACAGCCGACACGCTATCGCCACCGCCGACAAGACTATAAGCGCCCTGCTCTGTAGCTTCAGCCACTGCTTCGGCTATTGCTTTTGTCCCCGCCTGGAAAGGAGCCATTTCAAATACCCCCATAGGCCCGTTCCATAAAATTGTTTTCGATGCCAGGATAACCTCACGGAACGCGAGGATCGTTTTGGGTCCAATATCCAATCCCATCCAACCGTCGCGAATCTGGGCGCTTTCTGCGGTATCCGTAGCAGCATCGGCAGCAAAACGATCGGCTATAATACTATCCTGCGGTAAATGTATCCGGACACCTTTTTCTCTGGCTTTAACGAGTAGATCGTTGGCCATGGCCAAACGATCATCTTCGCAAAGGGAATTACCGATCTGTCCTCCCTGTGCTTTAAAGAAAGTATAAGCCATCCCACCTCCTATAATAATATCTGTAGCCCGGTCCAGCAGGTTCTCAATGATCAGTATTTTATCGGAAACCTTAGCACCGCCAATGATCGCAGTAAAGGGTTTTTCTGTTTGATGCAATACTTTTTCTGCAGCAGCAACCTCTTTTTCCATCAACAAGCCAAACATTTTCTTTCCGGCGGCAAAATAGCGTGCTATCACGGCAGTGGAAGCATGGGCCCTGTGCGCAGTGCCAAAAGCATCGTTTACATATACCGTTCCCAGATCAGCTAGCTGTTGCGCAAATGCCGGATCCCCTTTCTCTTCTTCTTTATGATAGCGTAAGTTTTCGAGCAATAATACGGCTCCGGGTTGCAACGCTTGGACCTGCTTGCGCACCTCATCGCCGATACAATCATCCGCAAACTGCACTTCCCTGCCCAATACTTCAGAAAGATGGTCTACAATACGGCGCAAGGAAAAGTCTTCCCTCGTAAGCTCCGGCTTCTTTTCCATGTCCTTAACAGGACGTCCCCAATGGCTCATTAAAATAACACTGCCACCATCCTCCAGCACTTTATTAATTGTACCCAAGGCCGCCCGGATACGGGTGTCGTCGGTAATTCTTCCGCCTTTGATCGGAACGTTAAAATCGACGCGGATTAAGGCCTTTTCATTTTTGAAATTGTAGTCGGCAAATGTGCTCATGATTGTGTGCTGTAGTTTTGAAAATTCGCCCGCAAAAGTAGGGAAAGGTAGCGAAATTGTTATGGAACAGTTGGCAAAGGCTATAAATGTTAGGATAAGGCAAAAAATTATGTATAATTCATAAAAGATGCTATTTTCATTCAAACTTTTCACGCCGATATTGACTGAATTAATATTTGGTATTATTTTTGCGCATAACAAACTCAAAAGAAAACTACAGTTATGAAACAACGTTTTTTAATTTTAGCGGCTGCGTCCAGCGTACTATTTGCAGCATGTGGCGGTGGCAGTAATGAAGGATCTTATACCCAGGAGCAACTGGATTCTATTACCAGGGCCAGGACAGATTCTGCAGCTAACGCCATCAAAGCTGAGAACGACTCGATCATTGCCGCTCAAGCCGCTGAAGAAGCCCGCCGGGCAGATTCCATACGCGTAGCCGACTCATTATTGAATTCAGGAA
>JBEBWN010000397.1:0-3899 GCA_040392235.1 Taibaiella helva
TTTTGGCGCGTCAAATCCCCATTGCGAACCATCATTAATTATGATAATATTAATTTGATTGAGGTCTCCGTTGCAGCCTAGCTGTGCCAGTGAACGGCAATGATCAAGAAATTTAATTTCCCAATCCTTTTGCGGATTGTACAATGGTACAATAAGGTCAAAAATCATATCGATGAAACCCAGCCTCTGTCACTGCCGGGGCAGCATCAATTGGCCGTGAAGGCTTTTCCAGACGGTAATTGTTGTAAAAAAAACGTTTAGTCAAAGGCTATCAGGTAATTTAAATTAAGCTTACAGATAAACTTAAATAATTTAAGCGATCGCGAATTTAAGCTAAATAATCTAACAAAATCCGGTATTATTCCTGTTTAAGGGGTGTGTTGATGCTAACAATCATACTCCTGGCTATAGTAGAAGTTACTTTGATTAAAGAATGCAGCCTGCAGGCTGGTATTAAGTGCAATTAACTCAAGCATTTTTTTATACTCCTTCTGGTTACGGAGATAAACATTTACCTGGGCATCTGAGTCTATGAACTCACTCAATTCCAGATCAAACTGGCCGGTAGATGTAAGGTTGAACATAAATAAAACCAATTGAACCGCTAAAATTAAGATAAAAATGAATTCGACATAATGTAGGCGTAAAGAATAACATTTATGCCGTTCCCGCGGGTAGGGTGTACAAAGCTTCGTCCCCCCTTTAAATTTATAGTCAACACTTTCCCTGTTGTGTACCTATTGCAATTAAAGTTCCTCGGTTTTTTTCCTTAAACGCACATCATTTCCTGGAACGCAGTTCTATCCCGCGGGGCCGATGTAATAGATTCAAGGCGCTTAAAAAAGCAATAGCGACCTGGTACTTATCAGGTCGCTATTGCTTTTTTAAGATGTGTTCTTTTAATACCGGTAGTGTTCCGGCTTGAAGGGGCCTTCAACCGAAATACCGAGATAGTTCGATTGTACATCGGTTAAAGTATCCAGCTCTACGCCGATTTTTGCCAGATGCAGGCGGGCAACTTTTTCGTCGAGATGTTTGGGAAGTACATACACTTTGTTTTCGTATTTGTCGCTATTTACCCATAGCTCGATCTGAGCCAACACCTGGTTAGAAAAGGAGTTGGACATTACGAAAGATGGATGTCCGGTAGCGCAACCCAGATTTACCAGGCGGCCCTCTGCCAGAATAATAATGTCTTTTCCGTCAACGGTATACACATCTACCTGGGGCTTAACGGTATCTTTGGTATGACCGTAGTTTTTATTCATCCAGTCCATATCAATTTCGATATCGAAATGGCCGATATTGCATACGATAGTTTTATCCTTCATGAGCCTGAAGTGTTCGCCGGTAATGATATCACGACAACCGGTAGTTGTGACTACGATATCGGCTTCTTTTACGGCATCAGCCATTTTCTTAACTTCAAAGCCTTCCATAGCAGCTTGTAAAGCGCATATCGGATCTATTTCCGTAACGATAACCCTGGCGCCGGCTCCACGAAGTGAATCGGCAGAACCCTTACCAACGTCTCCAAATCCGGCAACAACAGCAACTTTTCCTGCCATCATTACATCGGTAGCGCGGCGAATGGCATCAACCAACGATTCGCGGCAGCCATATTTATTGTCGAATTTAGATTTGGTTACACTATCGTTGATGTTAATGGCGGGAATGGGCAAGGTACCTTTGGCCATACGTTCATATAAACGATGCACACCAGTTGTCGTTTCTTCTGAAAGTCCTTTAATATGAGGAATAAGCTCAGGATATTTATCGAAAACAATATTGGTCAGGTCGCCGCCATCATCAAGAATCATATTCAACGGCTTGTCTTCGCTACCAAAGAATAAAGTCTGTTCAATGCACCAATCAGCTTCTTCCAGGGTTTCTCCTTTCCAGGCAAAAACGGGAACGCCGGTAGCAGCGATAGCTGCCGCAGCATGATCTTGTGTGGAGAAGATATTGCAGGAGCTCCAGCGTACTTCAGCGCCTAAAGCTGTAAGCGTTTCTATCAATACGGCAGTCTGTATGGTCATATGCAGGCAGCCTGCGATGCGGGCTCCCTTTAATGGTTTTGTAGCGCCATATTCTTCCCGTAGGCTCATTAACCCCGGCATTTCCGCTTCAGCAAGTCTGATTTCCTTACGTCCCCATTCTGCGAGACTGATGTCCGCAACCTTGTAGGGAAGACTAAGGTCGATATTTTGCAATGTAGATGACATAATTTTTATTTTGCGCAAAAGTAAATTATTAGAATAAAATATAAACGGAATTGCTATAATTTAGAACAAATAGGCATTAAATTGTGTTTTTTTAGGATAAAATTCTGATTATGATCGATAAACTAGATGGAAAATACCTTGGAGGAGAGCTGCTGGACGAAAAAGACCTGTCCATATTGCGTTTATTGCAGCAAAATGCCAAGATTACGGTACGGGATATTGCTACCAGGGTACATCTCAGCACAACCCCGGTGCATGAACGCATTAAGCGCATGGAGGAAAGTGGCGTTATAAAGCAATATGCAACGATTGTCGATCATGCTAAAGTAAAGAAGGGGCTAATGGTAATATGTTATGTCTCGCTCAAGGAGCATAATAAAAAAATAGGGACGAAATTTATTAAAACGATACAGGACTTACCGGAAGTTATAGAGTGTTATAATATTTCTGGTCAATTTGATTTCATGCTGAAGGTATTGGCCGAAAACATGGATGCCTATTATAATTTTCACGTCAATAAATTAAGCCAAATCGAGAATATGGGACATTTACAAAGTGTTTTTGTGATGGGTATTGTTAAGCAGACCCATGCCGTAGTTTGACAGTAAAAGGAACTATTTGTTCTTATTGATCCATAGTTCTATTTCCCTCTGGTTTAACTCGGTGATATCAACCTGCCGTATAATAGTGGAATCTTCAAGCCAGAGCATTACCGGGACGCCATCGCTACCAGATGCGATAATCATATCTGTAAAGTCTTTGGGACTCAGAAAATGGTAGGGTATAGATATGGCTTTTGTTTCTTTCATGAAATCTTCGAAACGTTCTTTCCGGCTAAGGCTGTCGCCGGCCGATAAAGCAAAATAGATGGGAAGGGAAGGATTGGATTTTTTCATGACAGCCAGAACGCTGGCAGCGTTTCGACAATGGCTGCAGCTTAAGCTCATAAAGCATAGTATATGTTTACCCTCGCGCAATTCTGTTACAGGATGTGCCGATTCTGTGCTGGTGTATAGTTTGCTCAATGGCAGGTAATTTTGCTTCGCAACGGGAAAAATAAAAAAAGGTAGCAGGACTATTAGTATACTAACGGGAAATGTGGCTATGTTCAGTACTTTATTCTCTTCATTGTTTCCCCATTTATGCAAAATAATAAGACCGGCGAGCAGCGCCAGATTCTTGGCAAGGGATAATGCCGGCGACATGGGTACAATATTTCCCATACAGCCGCAGTTGACATCATTGCCGACGGCAATAAGCAGGTACACCAGGTGTATGCTGAATATACTCAGCAGAAGCAGGCTGACTTTAAGCACCCATTTTTTATATCCAAAAATATTTATGGCCAATAATAGCCCTAAAGCAGCCTCTAAACCAATGAAGAACCGGGCTAGTAACTGTGCTACGTAACGTGGTACCGGTAGCTGACTGTGTATAGTGTATTCGAAATATTGAACAGGACTCGTTTTGGACCAGGCCGAAAATACAAATACGATGCCTATCAGAAAGGAGAGGCCGATAAAGAATATGTGTATTTTTTTTATATTATTACTCATTTGTCAAATTTGCGGATGCAATGTATTGTAGCAGAACGAGGAAAAAAACATATGCCGGTATTCCTGGAAGAATGCCGGCATATGTTTTTTATGCTTTTTATGGTAACTTAATCAAATA
>JBEBWN010000398.1:0-3896 GCA_040392235.1 Taibaiella helva
GCCACCAGGGGCATTAACCAGACAATTTCTCCAAAAGCCTGGTTATCCCGCAATATCGCCTCCGGCAGGTTATCAGGAACAGGAATATAATGAAATAACTTACTAAGACCTCCATTGAGTAATACAAGGCCTAACAACACCGATAAAATGGTAAGAACGGTTTTCTTCATCGTATTTTTGTATTAGATAGTGTTACTTTAAAAACAAAGGGGCAAAATCCCAAAGCGACAATTATGCTCAACCAGGTACCAGGTTGTTACTCCCTAAGAAACCAGCCTGTTTTCCAGGGCTCTTACACAGTCACATCCCAGCCCATCACCTATAATCTTCTCCCCGCTTGCTACAATTTGGATTATTTTTCGTTCCCTTTTATCCGGGCTAATACCTCATCCAATTGGTTGAAACGGCTTTCCCAGATCTTACGGAATTGTTCCAGCCATTTATCAACTTCTTTCATCTTATTGATCTCCAGATGGTAATATATTTCACGTCCCTGGGGCTCCTGTCTTACCAATTCGCATTCCGTTAAAATCCGCAGGTGCTTTGATATAGCTTGCCTTGTCGAATCAAAATGTTCGGCCAATGCATTAGGTGTCATAGCCTGCAGCGCGATCAAAGCAATAATGGCCCGCCGGGTAGGATCAGCGATAGCCTGGAAAACATCTCTTCTCATTGTACAAACCCATTAAGCAAGCATTCGGTTGCAAATATACTGCCTTCGTTGCCTTTTCAGCAAATTTCCTGGCAATATCTCCAAAATACATAGTTATGTTGCCGGTACGACTTCCGTTACTGGAATATGCTACTTTAATCGCTCCAGTACCCCTTTTCGTTTAACCAGGTTCTTATAGTCCCACTGAATATCCCTGGCTTTTACCAACCACCGCTCCAAAGCCACCGTATCTATATCTTCTTTTGTACCATATCGGGCTTCGGCCGCCTTAAAGCTTCCCTCTTTTTGAAGTCCGGCTTCGTCAAATGTCTGTCCGCTCCAGAACAACAGCCGGATGCAATTCTTTAATGTACTATAACCGACTACCGGGTTCCCGTCCAAGAACCAAACGGGGTGGCGATGCCATATTTTATTTTCAGCTTCGGGCAGACTGCGACTAATTATTTCCGCCAGGGAATCGGCAATAGCGCGTTCGTTTTCCGGTAAAGCTTCATGGTAAGCATAAACATCAGGCTGCATATATATTCATTCTTAATTATTAATAAAACCTCGGCAAGCAATACCCTTACATAGCCGGAAAGGTATTTACAGCCCGGGCTTAGCTTTTTGCTACCGCTTGCCCTGCAAACGTTGTAAGACCTTCTCCAATCGTTTTCTTTTACTTTCTTTATCGATATCCTTCAGGCGCAGGTATAATGTTTCTGCAAACAAAACAATATGTTGCGGGGCTATAGAGGGTTGTATCTGCTCTGCGTACATGGGCAATTGGTTCAACGGACAGTCCAATAACTGATGGACGAGCAAAGAGAAGGCTTGCTCTGCATATTCCGGTGTGACATACAACTTGACCGCAATAGCCACAAAGTTATCCCGGGTTATTACAGAACCCGATCCTGCCGCCAGCGTTAGTCTTTCTATATAGGACATGATCAACCGGGGCTGTACTGCGGCAATACTATTCAGGGCGCTCATTGCTCCCCATTGCAAACGGTTAAGCTTGCTATCCAACAGCGCTACGAAATCGGGCGTATGACCGGCAATTAAATCCGGACGCAGATTGCCAATCTCATACAAAACCTTTATGGCATCGCTTTGCAGGGTGGCCTTTTTGTTTTGAAGGCAGGCTATCAATGCCACAACCGCTTCCCCATTACCCATCCCGGCAATTTCGGCTGCAAGCGCCAGATTGAGCGCTTCGTCGTTCCTGCCCGAAGCTGAAGCCAACCGGTCTTGTATATTATTCACCATCATCCTTATTTATTATTCTTTGTAACGATGGGTATCTCTTATTTCTTTTGCCACATGGGCTTTTGTTTCGCCACCAGTTTATAAATGCGGCAGCCTTCCTGATGCGCGCCGGGCAGGTAACCGATACTCATCAGAAATTCATTTACAATTTCTCCGCCTGTAAAGCGAAAGGTTTTTTTAAACAACTTTACCCACTCTTCCTTCGTCTTGGGATGATGGTGTTCCAGCCATTTTTCAAATGAACCGTACTCTTTACAGATACCCAATATGGTTTTTGCATTCTCAATAGCCGCATTAATTTTAAGCCGGTTACGGATAATGCCGGCATCGTTCATCAGCCGTTCCCGGTCGGCCTCTGTGTAAGCAGCAATCTTTTTAATATTAAAATTACTGTACGCTTTCCGAAAAGCCGTTTCCTTTTTCAATATCGTTTCCCAGCTTAATCCTGCCTGGTTTATTTCCAAAATAAGGCGGCCAAACAATTCGTTATCATCATGAATAGGGAAACCATAATGATGGTCATGGTAATTCCGGTGCAGCAGTTTCCGTTCCTCGGGCTGCATACTTTCAATAACACTACAGTAAGACATAATCCTGTTTTACGCAAAAATACTAATCTGCCTGTTGGCTGCCATCATTACTTTGCACATTATTCCTTGTCCTGAACAACACACAGCAGGGCGGATGCCTACCTTCCTTAACCCAGGATTAGCGGGCGCTAATATCCCTCTTGTCTGTAGCTACCGTTATTGTTTCCAGTACTGTCCCTGTTCCCTCTACCCTAAGAGCACTCATGCCAAAGCCATATACGGCGCCTGTATCAATATTCCAGGCATGCTCCTTTTCCTGGAATAAGGGCTTATTGCGCTTCAGCGGCGTATGTCCGTGCACTTGGAGCTTCCCTATCGGTTTCAGCGGTTTACGGTTCCAAAGCAGACCATCGTTATTCGCCTCATTATAGGGATCGCTGGTTTCCGAAAGCCCCGCATGGGAAACAAACAATCCCTCTGTTTCCCATTTTAAGGGTAAATGCTCGAACCAGGCACAGATCTGCTCCGGGTCCATTTCTTTGCGTTGCATATCCTCCAGTGTCTCCGCTCCGCCCTGCCTGAGCCAATGGTCATTTTCCCGTGTTCGCCAATAAGTAACAAATTCTGCCTCATGATTGCCTTTTAGCACCACGGCATGTTGCCGGCGGTTTACTAACTGATAGCACTGCTCCAGCACCAGTCCGCTAAAATGGCCACGGTCTATCAGGTCGCCAACAAATACCAGTATTTCGCCCTGCTCGTCCCAATGCTCCAGCAATGCTTCCAGTGTATAGTAACACCCATGCACATCGCCTACAATAAAATACCGCAGCACACCTGGCCAACCATTCTTATAAATATGCTCTTCCTGATGCATTTAAGACAATTTCTAAAAGCAAATCTAATTACCGCGTTAAGTTAAAAAGTAAAAGGTAAGACTAAAAAACGGCAAATTAACACTAGGTCGTAATTGTGCGGAAGGTTAAATTAATCCGCGCTGTGCCAACCCGTTTGGTAGGGGGTAAACGGTGCAGCCAATGAGTTTGCGTAACGCCTTTCATTACCAGCAGACTACCATGCTCCAATAAAATGTCCACCTTTTCGGCTGTTCGCTTATGTTTAAAGGCAAACTTCCGCTCCGCGCCCAGGCTGATCGATGCAATAGCGCCGTCCTTTTTCAGGTCTTTTTCGGCATCGCTATGCCAGGCCATGCCTTCCTCACCATTATGGTACAAATTGAGCAAACAGGAGTTGAAGGTTTCCCCGGTCCGCTCTTCCGACAGCGTTTTAAGTTGTAGCAATTCCGGGGTCCAGGGCAGTGCAAATTTGGTTACATTCGAATAGGTATACGAAAATGCCTCGCTTCCATACCAGTCCACTTTACGTATTGGTACTATGCGCCGGCCAAAAATAACCGCCTCATCATTCCGCCATTCTATATCCGA
>JBEBWN010000399.1:0-3885 GCA_040392235.1 Taibaiella helva
AAGCAGAAGAGCTTAGCCGTTCCGGTGGATACAACGATGGTATTGGTTATGCACTCGCTAATATGGGCTTGGCGCTGACTACTCTGGGCGACTATAAGGCCGGATTTTTGGCCTACCGCATGGCTTTGCCTTATTGCATGCAGGCGCAGCACATTAAGATAGCCCTTGTACAATTGTATTTTAATATAGCCATGAGCTGGGGCGACAAGGAAGACTATCTGAAAGCGAGTCAATATTACCATAAAGCGATTGATTTGGTACAGCGGCGGTTTCCCGACAACCAATTGTTACTCATAGCTATATACAACAACATGGTGGCCATACAGGTTAATATGGGTAGCTATGATCAAGCTATTGCTTACGCCGAAAAGGCTACAGCTCTTGCCCGCCGGTATAACAAAATACCCCAGTTAGCCCAGACCCTTATGAATAAGGGCGATATCTTCTTCAGTAGACATCGGTATGATACGGCACTTTCCTACTATAGAATGGCTTCTCCTTATGTGCAACAAGCCGGGGACAGCAGTATTCTACGCTCTTATTATGTGCGTATGGGTGATGTTTTACTGGAACAGCAACATTACCCAGAGGCTTTGGCCCATTTACAAAAGGCATACAGTATCAGTAAGAGTGCACGTCCATGGGAGTTTATTAATACCAGCTATTCGCTGGGCGATGCCTTATACCGGATGGGCAGGAAACAGGAAGCAGAACAAGTGCTCCTTCCGGCATTGGCAATGGCTAAAGAAACGGGACTAACAAAGAATATCCAGAATGGCCATGCCGTCTTAATGGAACTTTACCAGGATGAAGGCCGTTATAAAGAGGCTTTTGAGCAATTAAAAGCTTACCAGGCCATGTCCGATTCCATTATCAGCATAGAAAAGGTACGTACCATAAACGAGATAGAGGTGAAATACCAGGTAGCGGAGAAAAATAAGATGCTCATACAGAAAGAGCTACACATTGCACGGCAGGATAAAAGACTCTATCAGCAAAATATACTCATTGGCGGTATACTCTTATTATTTACAAGTGCCTTTCTCTTTTATCATTACCGGAGAAAGCTGGGCTTACGGGACCGTAAAATCGAGCAGTTGGAAGCTATGATGGCGGGAGAAGAAAAAGAACGAGTACGGTTGGCCCGGGAATTGCATGACGGGTTAGGGGGAATGCTAACCGGTATCCGGCTTAATTTACGCAGCGTACAACGACAACCAGACCCAGAAGTATTGCGGCAAGAACTTCGCGGCATAATGAGTATGTTACAGGAAATGGGAGAAGAGATCCGTTTTACTGCCCATAATCTTATGCCGGACATACTGGTAAAGCATAAAATCAAGGAAGCATTACAGTTATACTGTGAGCAAATCAGCCTGAACGGTAAAGTAAAATTTGATCTGCAGTGTTACGGCAATTTTGATGATCTGGACATGAGTTTTGAACTTCATGTTTACCGGATTATTCAGGAACTGATACAGAATATAATACGCCATGCGCAAGCTACCTTTGCCTCTATACAAATCAGGATGGATGGAACACTTTTACAAGCTTCAATAGAGGATAACGGTACTGGTTTTAGCCCCGACCCACAGGGCGAAGGCCTGGGATTACATAATATACGCGCCAGGGTAGAGGCTATGCGGGGATATTTTTCCCTTTCCTCCAGTGCTGCGGCTGGTACAACTATTTATATTGAACTTCCTGTAAGTCGTAAACAGGTTAATATATGAAAATTAATATCGCGATAGCGGACGATCACCCTATGATCATCGGTGGCCTGAAAAATCTGCTCGAAGGCTATCCTCACCTGCACCTGGAAGGGGTTTACCTGTCTGGAGCGGAATTATTGGAGCATCTTCCACAGATCAACCCTGATGTCCTTCTGCTGGATATTCAATTGCCGGATAAGACAGGCGACCTCTTGGCCCCTGTCATTTTGAAACAGCACCCCCAATTACGCATACTGGTATTAACCAATCTTTCAAGCCCTTTATATATTCATAACATGTTGAGAATGGGCGTTTGCGGCTATATTATGAAAAACGCGGATCCGGACCTGCTCATTCAGGCTATAGAAACAGTGTATAGGGGAGAAGAATTTGTAGATCCGTCGCTGGAAGAGAAACTGGAACAGTTCCGGTCACGAATGAAAAAAGAGGTAGCCTTAAAGCCGACCCTGACCATCAGGGAAAAAGAGATCTTGAAAATGACACTGAACGGCGATAGTATGCCGGAAATTTCGAAAAAGTTATTTGTCAGCCTGCGTACCGTGGAATACTACAGGAGCAACCTGTTTCTTAAATTGGAGGTAAAAAACCTTGCAGGTCTTATACGAAAAGCAATAGAATTAGACCTTATAGAATAGAAAAGGGAGCTGTTTGCATACGGCCCCCTTTTCTAAATTTTATGCTTTTTAAACGCAAACAAGTAATACCCGCCATTCGATTATTACTAATGTTAAGTTATAAAGGTTAAAAAGTAAAACCAAGAAGTGACAACAGATTGATGATCAGTTAACTATAGAGTGGCAAGCCGAAAAAGCACGTTTGACTGGACACCAATAGCAGGTTAAGCATAATTGTTACCTCGCTAATGCTCAATTAGTTTATTAATAAGCTATTATAACTCTTGTGGTTTTACCTTTTTACGTAACACTAGAACGGTAAATCGTCAACAGGGTTTGAATTGAAACCAGCGCCTGGCTGTTGGTAGGATTGCTGCGGCTGCTGCGGCATTTGTTGACCAACAGTATTGCTTACCCCGGCTCTTTCTACACGCCATGCATTCAGATTAGTGATGTACCGTACTTGTCCGTCGCGCTCCCACTTATTACCGCGGATATTAAAACTTACTTTAATCATCTCTCCTTCCTGAAATTGGTCTATAACAGCGCAATTGGCATTAACTAACTGGAAAGACGCGTAATTGGTGAATACCATTCCAGATGGGCTTTCGTCCGTAAGCTCTATTACGAATTCTCTTTTAGAGAAGTTTTCTTTGATTTGCTGTGTAGGGAATTTGGTATGTAATCTGCCGGATACTTCTAAATTACTCATATTGTATATTTGTTATTATGAAATTTAAAAACGAAGTTAGGATTTTTTTCCTGATAAATGCAGGCGCTTATTTGTGTAAAAGCATTGGCGCCAGAAGCGTCTTTTTATCAGCCATGTTTTAGTCTCCGGCACTACCGGACAACCCGTTTTCCTAAATGGAAATTATTATAATGCCGCTTTAATGATACCGGTAAAATCGTCGGCATTTAGTGATGCGCCACCGATCAGTCCGCCATCTACATCGGGACAGGCAAATAATTCTGCTGCATTCGATGGTTTACAACTGCCACCGTACAAGATAAGGGTTTCTTCAGCAACAGATTCGCCATATTTAGCGGCTATAGTACTACGGATAAACGCATGCATATCCTGGGCCTGAGCCGAAGTAGCTGTTTGGCCGGTGCCTATAGCCCAGACCGGTTCATAGGCAACAATAACTTTTTTGAACTGTGGGGTTTCCAGGTGAAACAAACTTTCTTCCAGTTGTTGCTGAACCCACTGGTTTTGCTGCCCGCTTTCCCGTATATCAAGGGCCTCGCCCACACAAAAAATAACTTCCAGGTCCTGGGTCAGCACTGCATCCACCTTACGGGCCAGGAGGTTATTGCTTTCAGCAAAATATTGACGCCGCTCGCTATGCCCTAAAATAACATAGGATACGCCTACACTTTTCAGCATTGAAGCAGACACCTCGCCGGTATAAGCGCCGGACACTTCCTGGTGGCAGTTTTGAGCAGCCAGGGAGAAATGCTGCGCCTCTTTTATTTGTGTTGCCGCCAGATCCAACTGTATGAAGGGGGGAGCAATAACAACATCCACACCTTCA
>JBEBWN010000400.1:0-3874 GCA_040392235.1 Taibaiella helva
CGATTACTTCCTCCCCCGGCAACTATTATCAAGAGGTGTTACAAAATTTAAAATGAAGATCATCAATCGTTGGGGGCAAATCGTATTCCAAACTGCTGACCTTCAGGGAAGGGGATGGAATGGCCGGTACAATGGCAAAGACCAACCTGCCGGGGTATATGGCTACCGGCTATCGGTCGGATTAGCGATTGGCCGCAATGAGCACTATGAGGGCAATATTACCCTGATGCGCTGAGCATCGGCGCGATTCAACGTTGGTTTCAATGGCTGAATATTGCCCATTTCCAGTTTCTAATTTTTTCAATAGGACATCAGTAGGCATAAAATAACTATTTTTATATACGGAATCGCTATTCTAAGCCCGGAAAAAACGGAGCATATCAGGCGCGATTATCCCTCTAATTCTGGATTAACAAGAAACAACCATGATCACATATATTGTAGGTCAGCTTATCGACTTATACCATAGCAAAAAGCGGCCCCTTCTCGTTGCCCTCTGCGGCGCTGCCGATGTGGGCAAGTCGACTATGGCCAGAACGATCGTCGAAAAGCTTCTTGAAAACCGCTTTACTGCAGATCACGTTTCCTTTGACACCTTTCTTTTAGACCGGCAAACAAGGCTATTGCTGGGCATAAGCGGTTACGACATCGGGGCCCATGATATAGACACTGCTGCCCGGAGTATAGGAAATATGCTTCGAGGTCAGCCTTTCCACTATTTCGAGTATGACCATGTAACGGGTAGAAATCGTACAGAAGGAAGAATAATTAACCGGCCACAAATCATGCTGGTGGAGGGACTGCATACCTTTCACGAACAAATTATGCCTTACCTGGACTATAAAATTTTCATCCAGGGCAGTAAAGACGTGTTAAACGCTTTGCGACATACCCATAATGTACACAAACGCAACATGTCGCCATCCATCGCCGCAGAAAACCTGGAAAGGGAGTACGCCCTTTACGAAAGCCAGGTATTACCATATTGTCGATATGCCGATCTGTGTGTTAGGGTGACAGAGCAATGGCAATACAGCATATAGTCTGCTGCGCATTTATTTTATCGTTAACCCTGGTAGTAATATCGTAAAAAATAAAAAACACTCCTATTCCGGCCAAACACACATAAAACAATGACAAAAACACAGATATCAGCCTAATATGGAGATCGATGGAGCCTACCGACTGGCCAAGCATTGCCCGGATTTACCAGGAAGGGATAAACATGGGAAACGCTACCTTCCAACAGGATATTCCTTCTTGGGATGATTGGCATAAAGCGCACATAGCATCTTGTAGGATTGTTGCAATTATCGATAGGAAAATAATAGCCTGGGCTGCATTACCCACTATTTCCTCCCGGTATACTTACCGAAGTATCGCCGAAGTAAGTGTGTATATCGATAGTGCTTTCAGGAGACAGAAAATTGGTTCACAAATAGGGGAAAGACTTGTTTTCGAAAGCGGGCAGGCAGGCTTCTGGACTTTACAGGTGAGCATTTTCCCCGAAAATAACATCAGCATAAAACTGCACGAAAGTCAGGGTTTCAGAACAGAGGCCTTTAAGGAAAAGATAGACGAGATGCGGGGTATATGGCGCAACACTATTTTGCTGGAACGAAGAAGTAAAGTAACAGGAAATAGTAACTAATCTTATTTTCAACAACACAGATATGAAAACAGCATTAATAACGGGCGTTAGCCGTGGACTAGGCAAGGCGCTTTTCGAACAACTCTGTCAAAAGAAATATTATGTTTTCGGACTCTTAAAAGACCCAAAACAGTTCGAGGAATGGCGTCAACAGGTACCCGCCAATGTCGAGCTGATCCTCGCCGATCTGGCAGCGGATGATTGTATACCGGCAATACGCGATGTTGTACAATCACGCTCCCTGGACTTAATTATTAATAATGCAGGTATCGGAGGCAAGGAATATACCTTAGGCAACATCGATACTATTGAAATACAGGAACTGTTTAATATACATTGCTTAGGCGTTGTCAGGGTATTGAAAGCATTAGAAAAAAACTTTTCAACGCATAAAAACGCAACTATATTAAATATCAATTCAAGATTAGGCTCTATAAACAGGCAAAGCTTGGGTACCTACAGGAACTTAAATGTGAGTTATGCTTATAGAATAGCTAAGGCAGCACAAAACATGCTCACCAATTGCCTGAAGCAGGAATTCCCCGAGCAGACTTTCGTAAGTCTTATGCCCGGTAAATTGAAGACCGGTATTGCGCAAACAGATGCAGATACCTCGCCGGCCAAGAGCGCGGCCAGGATTATCGCCCTGTGGGAAAATGCCGACTTCGTTAATGAAAATGGCATTAACGAAGTCGGCAAAGCATTGATAGAATGGTAGCGGTAAGCTGAAATGAAAAGGCAAACCCAAAAGCAAATTAGCAGATAAGCTGACAGGAGTTCTGCTCCTGAGGCAAAAAGAATTACGCTATTTTTCAACGCAGTATAGCAACAATTTTACAAGGAATTTAGAAGCTTCCAATAACATTTACAATAATAAAAAGCACAAAGTCATTATGAGAAAAATTGGGTTAGTCGGCGGTATGAGCTGGGTGTCTACGATAGATTATTATAAGCTTATTAATGAAGAGACAAATCTGAAATTGGGTGGCTTACATTTTGCTGAATGTATTATCTATTCCCTGAATTAATAACAGGCGTAATTTGCGGCTACCGGATCGAAGAAATTGAAAATCAGTTAACGAAAAAAAACCGCTATCTCGACAAATTGGTTGATGAATTGGCCAAAGGCAAAAAGATGGAAAAGATTCTGCGTTCGTAACCAACAGTAGCATTGCGCGGCAAGCGGGCCCCTCCCTTTATGCAGAAAAATTTAATTTCCAACTAGATACGCCTCTATTCAGACCATACAGCCAGTTCGTTACCATCCGGGTCAATAAATTGAAAGCGTCTACCTCCGGGGAAGGAGAATATATCCTGCGCTATAATGCCGCCAGCGGCTATAACCTTCTCGCGGGTTACTTCCAGGTTGTCTGAATATAACACAATCAAGATACTCCCCTTTACAGGTTGACCGGTTGTAAAGCCGCCATCTACATAGTCGCCTGAAAAAGCGGTATAGTCCGGGCCATAGTCGGTAAAATCCCAATCGAAGGATTGGGTGTAAAATTCTTTGATCTTTTGAACGTTCTTCGTAAGCAGTTCTACATATTGAATCTGCTCGTGCTTAAACTTGTTTTGCGTTTGCAGTTTTCTATAATATTACTGTTTTAATATTAAGATTTATCCGGTTAATAAAAGTTGGGGCCTTGTCCTCAGTATAATGCCAGAAGATGGTTGGCAGACAGTAGCAGGCACAGGGGGCTATAATAACGGCTATCCATTCTGGCAAAAAGGCCCTTTTTGTATTTTTTTGAAAAGCCCAGGTACCTGAATTCGCCGATGGCGCGAAGCAGGAAAATGATCGAAATACCCAGTATAAGATAACGTGGGTACGGCAAAAACGATCGTAGCATGCCGGCGCAGCCAAGATTAACCAGGGCAAAGAACAAAAGCACTAAAGCGACTGCAAAAGTCGCAGCGCGTCCTGGTCGGAACCGCATTTACCACCAAGGGCCCAATACACGTGGATCATTGCCAGGCAAATGAAAATGACAGCATTGATTAGCAGTAGGATTATTTGCATAGTAATGTAAAATTAAAGAAAAGAAGCGCCAATACTTCTTTTGCAAGGATCAAAATAAGGCGGTTTCGTTCACTGCCGATTTAAATAAGCTTACGTCGGCTTCCATATCACAATAGATGCGCACTCCCCAATATAAATAAATTCATTCATCCGCTCTGCCGGTCGCCGCTTTTGGCAAACAAAGGCCACGAATACTGTAC
>JBEBWN010000401.1:0-3870 GCA_040392235.1 Taibaiella helva
ACCGTACTTCGTTTGGTAAACTTTTTGCAACAAGTCCAGGGGCGTTAATTGCTCTAAGCTATTGGCAACCGCTCCCTCCTCGGCCGTTACTGCGCCCGCAAGAGCAGAGGGATATTTAACGTCTATTTTTGCCAACCGTACGCTTTTCCCGCTTAAGGCCGTTTCTATTTTAAAACGCAATGCCGGTTCCGGCATTTCCAGGAGTACCCTGACTTCCAGGTAGGGCCAAAAATGTTTTTCCGTTTCTGTTTCTTCCGGCAACTGATGCAATAATGTCAATACCTCTTCCAGTGGCCGGTGTACCTGTGGCACTCTGTTTAAAGCAACTGCAACCGGTATCTCGATTGCGCGTAGATTTTTTCGCTGACCCGCCTCTATTTCCAGGACCAGTACCTGGTGTTTATATCCCCGCTCACTGAAAGACATGGGTAGGGGGCTTCCGCTATAGCGTATATGGTCGAAGCCGCCTATCCGCTGTGCCTTATGAATATGCCCGAGCGCTACATATTGAATATCAGGGTGGAAAGCCTTATCTGATATACATTCCACACCACCCATGATCTGCCTTTCTGCTTTGTCCATATCGGTTACTTCAGCGTGTTGTACATGCAGGTGTCCCATTGCAATTACCGCTTGTCCAGGCTGCTTTTTTGCCAAAACATGGGCGTAAACTTCCTGGTACAAAGCGGATACCCCCTCGGCATAAGGATAGTCTGTACCGGGTACAGCCGGGTAATCGCCCAAACGCAGGAAAGGGATGGCCATACACCAGAGACAGACCTCGCCGTTCCGGTCTTTCAAGGGTACAATAAGGTCGTCATAAATTATGACGCCTTCAGTGCTTCGTTGCAACAGCCCGACAATATGTATCCGGAACGGGGCTAGCAAGGGCCTGGGTGTTTCGAGCCGGGCAGCCGAATCATGATTGCCGGCAATAATGACGATCTGCAGCTGCGGATCGGCTTGCACCGCCCGGGCCAGGAAATTGTAAAACTGGGTTACGGAAGAAGCAGAAGGATTAGCAATATCAAAAATATCACCACTGATCAACAATACATCTATTTGCTCGGAAAGCAATGTTTCCAAGAGCCAGTCTAAAAAACACTGGTGTTCAAAACTTCTCTCGTAATCATAGAACAGCTGACCCAGGTGCCAGTCTGCCGTATGCAGCATTTTCATTAAAATATGTTGAAGTATTCTGCGAAATAAAGCTTTCCCAACAGCAATGCAGAGCTGCAAACCGTAGGATGGACAAAGATCAATAAAAATATTGACGATAGCTAAATTACTGTGTCGCCAGCTTATTGGGCGGGGTTTTACGATAGCATATTACGCCGGATTGTATAACTTTATAAGATGGAAAATATATTCAGGCAGGTTCGTCAATTTATTGAAGACGATGATTTTGCACGGTTGTATGCTCTGGAGATCAATAAACCGGAGTACTTTAATTGGATGAAGGAGGTATTTGAGAGTATACACGTACAGGAACGGCCTGATGCTACGGCTTTACTGTGGACCGACGGTGCAGAAACCCGCCGGTTCAGTTTTAAAGACGTTAGTGTACAGACAAACCAGTTACTCAATTTCCTGCGCCGCCAGGGCATACAACAACAGGATATCGTTTTCACCCAAATGTCATTGCAGCATACCAATTGGCTTGCTACTGCGGCTGTTATCAAAGGCGGTTTGCGGATGATACCCGCCGCCACAATTTTAGGCGTGCAGGACATCGTGTACCGTTTCGGAAAACTAATGCCCTCAGTTGTGATAGCGGACCAGGACAATGCGGCCAAGATTGAAGAAGCAGAGATTCTATCCGGCAAACCGGTTGCCGTCAAGCTCATTGCAGAGGGCCACAGAAAGGGATGGTATAGCTTGCAAGATGTAGAGGGCGAGGCACAAGAGGCATACGCAGCGGCTACCCGGCCGGATGATCCGCTTTTCCTGTTTTTCACATCCGGCACAACAGGTATGCCGAAAGTCGTTATCCATACACATTTCAGCTACCCGGTGGGGCACCTGAGCACCGCATCCTGGATTGGCCTGAAGCGAAACGATATACATTATAATATATCACAACCAGGATGGGCAAAATTTGCCTGGAGCAGCTTTTTTGCCCCCTGGAGCATTGGCGCCACCTTATTGGCCTATCATCAGCCCGGCAGGTTTAATCCGCAAACCACACTGGAGTTGATGGCAACACACCAGGTAACTACTTTCTGCGCTCCACCAACCGTATTGCGCATGCTTATCCTGGAAGACCTCGCCTCTTATGCTTTTGCTATACGTCAATGTGTTTCAGCAGGAGAACCCTTAAATCCTGAAGTGATCGAAACCTGGAGAAAAGGTACCGGGCTGGTCATCCGCGACGGCTTCGGTCAGACAGAAACGACCTGTGTTGTAGCCAATCTTCCCGGAAGCCATATCAAATCGGGTTCCATGGGCAAACCTACCTTTCTTTATGATATTGTTATTGCCGATGAGCATGGTAATACCCTTCCCAGGGGAGAAGAAGGTAGTATCTGCATCCGGACAGAAGGTACAAAACCGAATGGACTTTTTCTAGACTACCTGGACGATCCGGAAAAACGTAGGGAAGTCTTTAAACACGGGCTCTATTATACAGGTGATAAGGCCTACCAGGACGAAGAGGGCTATATTTGGTTTGTGGGCAGGGACGATGATGTTATCAAATCGTCCGATTACCGGGTCGGGCCATTTGAGGTGGAATGCGTGTTGCTGGAACATGATGCTGTCCAGGAGTCGGCCGTAGTGGGTAGCCCCCATCCCATTAAAGGATATGAAGTAAAAGCATTTATACGCCTGAATACCGGCTACGAGGCTGACGAAATCCTCGCAACAGAGCTGTTTTCCTTTTCACGGAAGAACCTGGCTCCCTATAAAATGCCCAGGATTATTGAATTTGTAGCGGAATTGCCCAAGACGATCAGCGGTAAAATCAGGCGGGTTGAATTAAGGGCCCTTGAGGCCGATACCAGGGCTAAAGACATAAAAAATGAGTTTGAATTTTTTCTAAACAAATAGTGTTGCTTAACTTTCGCCCAAAAATAAGGCTACATGCTGCGCTTTACAGCTACTTTGTATCAATTCGAAGAACAGGGGGAAAAGTCGGGCTGGACCTACCTGGAAATTCCGGCAGATATGGCAGAGGAATTATACCCCAGTAATAAGAAAACTTTTCGGGTTAAGGGCAAACTGGATCAGTACGCGATTCAAAGCGTTGCAGTATTGCCCATGGGCGATGGCAGTTTTATTATACCTTTCAATGCTGCAATGCGGAAAGGTACCGGCAAGAAAAAAGGGGCCTTGGTAAAAGTTGCGTTATTGCGGGACGATACACCCTTGACCATCATTCCGGAATTACTGGATTGCCTGAACGACGCCCCGGAGGCAGAGCGTCACTTTTACAGCCTGGCGCCTTCACGCCAGCGATATTTCAGCAAATGGATAGATGAGGCCAAAACAGAGACAACAAAGATTAACCGGCTGGCCCTTTGTGTTGCCGCTCTGAGCCGGCAAATGGATTTTGGCGCCATGATCAGGGAACAGAAAAAAATCCGTAAAGGCTAAAAGCTGCCCTTAAACCCTCATACCTTGTGGATAATGGAACGGATAATAGAAAAGCATCTTTGCCTATAGGTATAGAACGCTTAATTGTTTTCCATTCTTATTGCCATCATTACGCTTGAAAGGTTGTTGTACTAATGAACGCCTGGGCTGTTCATGATATATAATGTAGCATAAGGTTGCCGGATTGTTCAGATGCGCAGCTTGCTTCGAAGTCTATCGGACAGGACAGCAAATTACTCGCTGCAACCTATTCCCATTAATTCCGTTAATAATAGG
>JBEBWN010000402.1:0-3869 GCA_040392235.1 Taibaiella helva
AGGCTGCAATCAACTACTATAAGGCGATTAAATATGCTAACCAACTGGAACAAACGGAACATCTTAAATATGCGGCATCTATTACCCCCATATACCTCAATCTGTTTCGAATGTGGGCACTGATCGGGAATGAAGGAAAAGCCGTCTTTTACCTAGGCGAAGCAGAAGCTCAGGCAAAAAAAAATGGAGGAGATTTGCTTGCAGAAGTCTATATTGAGCAAGCATTTCATTTACTGAATGTCAATCACATGATGGCCCGGGAACGCGCTCTGAAAGCGCAAGCCTTTAGTAATCGCAATCCACCGTCTTACAGCGATCAGTTTTACTATTTGTTGCAGGCCACTTTGGCTTATAGTGCCATTTACGGAGCAGATAAAGCCAGGGCAGACCAGCACATCGATACATTAAGGACAATATATACCTCAGGCTTTCCCTCAAATGACTATAAGTCGCGGCAATTGCTGAACCTTGGAAAGATGGAAAGATTACTCGGCCGTTACAAACATTAGGATAAAGATCTGATAATGGCGTTACACTTCTCTCGCGAAGAGCAATTGCCCTATTTGGAGGCAACGGCCGCCATGGAGTTGGGAGAACTATATGCCAATATGCAATATTTCGATAAAGCATACCGTTTCCAAATGCAAGCAGAAAGCATCCGGAAATCCCTGGTTACTGAAGAAAAATCTCGGGAAATACTGTTCATGGATCAAAAATACCGGTTGATGATGCAGGATATAGAAATCGCCCAACAACAACTTAAAACCATGCAGGTAAAGGAGCGTAGTATGCGCCAAAAAGCAGCTATACTATTGACCGGCCTGCTGACAATTGGTCTGAGCGCCTTCCTGGTTGTTTACAGGAAAAATATAAGGCAAAAATCAAAACTCCAGCAACAAGATCTCGAAAACCTGGAAAAGGAAAAGGGAACAAACTTGTTGCAATCTATCATACATAGTGAGGAAGAAGAACGTAAACGTATAGCGATGGAGTTGCACGATGGCATCAGTAGCATGCTCTCGGTGGTAAAGCTCAACCTGAATACAATTGGAAAAAAGTATGCAATCGCACATAATGAACACTTTAACGAAGCCATACGGCTATTAGATACGACAGCAGAAGATGTGCGCAATACTTCACATAGTCTTTTGCCCGATACACTGTTATACGAAGGATTGAGCCGG
This sequence comes from Taibaiella helva, assembly GCA_040392235.1. Taxonomy (GTDB): domain Bacteria; phylum Bacteroidota; class Bacteroidia; order Chitinophagales; family Chitinophagaceae; genus Taibaiella; species Taibaiella helvus_A. The sequence continues at coordinate 1,185 of JBEBWN010000402.1, forward strand.
GCATTACAGCTTTACTGTAAGCGGAACTACCAGAAAACAAACCTCGATTTCCAGATCTATGGTACGCCTCTGACCTTGCCTTCCCAAAAAGAAAAACAGATATTCCGTATTGTACAGTTGATAATAGAGGCAGTAGTATACCATGAGGTTGGTAATGCTTACCTGCTCCAACTCAACTGGCACGAAAGCGGGCTGTTTATAACCTTAGATATACAGGGCGGCATTTTCAGACCAGACACCAATAATAACCTGGAGCAAGCATGGACTCAGATTGTTGCCCGATGTAATAGCATGGGCGGTCATGCCGAGTACACCACCGGCAATGATATTACAGCCATTAATATCGATTTCGATTTGTGATGTCATTTTTCACGCCGTCTTTAGATCGGGCAAAAGAAGGAGCCATTGTCGATGCTGTTTCTTTTGTTAGCCGGATTACGGACAAATATGGTTTGCACACGACAGAGGCAGAGGGCAAACATCATTATAAGAGAACACATGCAAACCCTCTCCCTGCTATATGAGCTTAAGTTCCATGGCAAACTTGATCAAACCTACCGTATTCTTTGCGCCGGCTTTGATCATTAAACTGTTGCGGTGGTTTTCCACTGTACGTTTACTGATAAATAATTTATCAGCAATTTCCTGGTTCGACAATTCTGCTGCTATTCCCTGCAATACTTCCATTTCCCGGTTAGTCAATTTGGGCCTGTTATCTATTTCATAGCTATGATTATTCCTTATGGTATCAGCATATAGTTCGCTGATGGAGCGGTCCAGGTAGATCTGCCCCTTGTGCACCTGGTGAATAGCCTCGATAATGAGATCTGCATCGGCCGTAGCCTTCAGAAGGTAGCCTCTGCAACCGCTTTCGAGCATTTCGGTGGCCAGATTGGGCTTATCAAATCCGGTAAGTGCCAATATTTTTACAGAAGGATAATGATAAGTGATATAACGGGCTAGCTGGGCGCCGTTCTGATCGGGCAAGTGATAGTCCAGCAGCAACACATCGGGTAGTCTTTGCTGTATACCTTTCAACAGTGATTCCCCGCTCATATATTGGCCAATCAGCTCCATATAATCCCTTTTCAGGATAATTTCCTTCAGGCTGGAAACAATAAGCATATGGTCGTCAGCAATAGCGATTTTCATGTTCTCTCCTTTATCCGTTAATTTTTATTGACCCTGCTGTTCCCTGTCCAGCCGGAAAGGTTCTATCGGTATTTCAATCAGTACCGTAGTGCCTGTATATTCAGAGCTTTTTATGTCCAGGCTGGCTTCCAGCAACTCCAGGTTTTCTTTAATATTAGCTAAGCCCATTCCACCCTTATTTTGGGCCGGAAAGCCCGGCGGCATGCCTACACCGTTGTCCTCTACCGTAATGGTAAGACAATTATCAAAATAGTCCAGTTGTATAATAGCTTTTGAAGCCCTGGCATGTTTGATAATATTCTGGATCAGTTCGAGAACAGTCAATAAGATAATCTTTTCTATCTCGGTCCTGATCAGGGGCAAAGTGCCGTAATGTTGAAAATTAAACCGTATACCCGGGTTACGTACTCTTTGCAGGTAAGCTGTTATCGAGGCATACAAACCCTGCTCTCTTAACTTGACTGGCATCAGGTTATGTGCCGTTTCCCTTAGTTTCAAGGCGATTACATCCGATTGCAATAAGGTATTTTTATAATGATCTGCATATTTCAGGTTTTCAAAATCATCTTCCAGGGCCTTCAACCCCAGTTTAAGCGCCAGTACTTCGCTGGCCACGCCATCGTGCAGTTCGCGGGCAATGCGCAGGCGCTCTTTTTCCTCGCCTATGATACCGGCTTCGATCAGTTCGATCTTTTTTTCGCGTTTTGCCCTGGCCATTTGTTCCAGGAGCAATTTTTGTTTATTACGGTTGTTTTTCCGGGAAAGCAATAGCAGAACGGCTAAAAACAACACGCTGCTCAACAGGAGGGCCGTCAACCACCAGATGCCTGCCATCCTGCCGGCCTGTTTCGTCAGCAATAATTCCTGTCTGGCCAGATCATGATCCTTTTTAGCCATTTTAAACCGCGTTTCCAGTTCATTAATGCGGTGTACTGTGCTCAGTGATGCCAGGCTGTCTTTAAGTTGTACATAATCTTTCTGCAATTGCAGGGCAGTGGCGTAATCGCCTATCATTTCATAACTATGGCTTAGTTCTACAGCCACCTCCATATAAAATGTTTTATTACCCGGCTGCTGTACAATAGCTCTGCCTTTGTCAAAGAATAAAGCAGCCCTCTGCCTGTCTTTTTTGTTAAGATAAGTTTGCCCCAGGTTAAGGTATAGGCCGGCTTTTGTTTCCGGGGCCAGGTGTGCCGTCCTGGCGGCAACTTTAGCCAGATAGTATAGTGCCGAATCCGTTTCGCCCTTCAGCATATAACCCGATCCGATACCCAGGTAACTCTGATCATGTACCTGCTCTAGCATCGCTCTTGTTGCCGAATCCGAATGCTGCTGGTACAGGCTGTCTGCTATACGCCCCCCCATTTGATAACTCTGCATACTTCTTTCCAGATCGCCTTGATGGTTGTATATCCATGCCCGCTGGTTCCAGATCACAGCGAGGTAGTATGCTTCTTTTTTTTGCGTGAAATAAACAAAGGCGCTGTCCAGTTGTTCCCGGGCGCGGGTATAATCTTTTAACCAACCAAACAC
>JBEBWN010000403.1:0-3867 GCA_040392235.1 Taibaiella helva
TTTATACAGTTATTATGTTGAAATTCAATTGGATATAAGTTAATCAGCAAGCCCTGATTAGCCAAAAGCATTGTAGGGTTAACGCAAAGGTTAAAGGTAATAACCCAAAAGCTTGTATGCATTTCTGTATGTTTTTGTAGCGCTACGACCTATGGTTGCCTTGGGGACGGAAAGGTGGGATGCATTTGATGTATTCCACCTTTCGTATGAACTATCGTACCCTGCCTTTTTCGGTATCAGAGGCTCCGGTTTGCCGGGCCTGTAGTCCTTTGCCTTTATTGAAGCGATAGGAAAAGCTGAGGGTAGCCACACGCGTGTCCAGGTAGCTTAGCCAGTTGGCTTTGGATTGTGCTATATTCCTGATATCGCCTCCAGGCTGGTTTGTATAGAATATATCGGAGAGGTTTAGTTTAATTGTTCCCTGTCCCTTCCACATTCTATAGGCCAGGCCCGCATGTGCCTGCCAAACGGGAATGGTGAGAAACTGCCCAGATAGTACAGCAGTTTGGTAGAAGCCACCTATTTCTGCACTCCATTTTTCGGAAATCAGGAATTGGTTAACCGGACCGATATGGCCAAACCACCGGGCTTCGACCAATGGCTGACCATAGATGGTGGTGTTCAGGGATACGTTTTTACATTCGGCATATAGTTGCAGCGTCCACCAGCGGACGATAGGCAGGCTGCCGTTCAGGCTGAAGCCATACATCTGTTGCCGGCCAAAATTGCCGGGGCGACTATAATAAATGGTACCCCGTTGTTCATTGGTTTCCTGTATCAGGTTATGGGCGATACCATACTCGAAGGTAGTTGTTATGGCGTTTTTGTAGGTATAGGACAGCTCTAAGTTGTAGGAGAAGGTGGGTTGCAGGAAAGGGTTACCTGCGTAGAAGGTATAGCGATCCATGGGATAGGTAAAAGGATTAAGATCCTGGTAGTCGGGTCGCTCAATTCTCCGGCCAAAGGCAAAGCCAAATTGGTGATTGAGTGCACTATCCGCTTTATATAGAAGGAACAGGGTAGGGAAAAGGCTGGTGTACTGGAAATGAAATGAGGAATCTTTTGCCTGTGTATTGCCCAGTTGATGACCTTCCGCCTGGGTATGTTCCAGCCGCAACCCCAGTTGCAGGGAGAATTTTTTCCATTCTTTACTATAGTTGACATAGCCAGCGCCGATGTTTTCTTTGTAGCGGAATTTGTTGCTGAATTCATTGTTAGGTGTCGATATACCGTTTACCACATCGAAGAACTGTGCATCGTTGTTGGTCTTTACGTTGCTGAATTTGGCTCCGGCGTCTATCTTGCCTATCCCGGCTATGGGATGACTGTAGTCTACTTTGGCTGATAGTATTACGATGTCGGAGGGCAGCGAAGAGCGGAGCAGGGATTTTTCCAGGAACTGGCCCGCCGGGGAGTAGGAGCGGTTTTCCAGGCTTTGACCTTGTTTGGAGTTGTAGGTAATATAGTCAGCATTGGCGGTTATTTCCCGTCCTTTATTATCCAGCTTCAGGCTATAATTGGCGTTAACTGCGCCGTTTTTCCACCTGCGGTCCGAGGGGCTTAAAGATTGGATGAGCATTTCGGTCTGATCATAGGCATTCTGTATATCTGCATAATTGGTGATCGTTGATTTTTGGGGATTATAGAAACCGGCGAGGGTAATACCGGCAACAGAGCGATCGGACATGTAATAGTCCATCCCAACACGCGCATTGGCCCCGCCCATGTTTCTTTTGATATAAGAGTTTTGCTTGAAACCGGACTTATATGCTCCTTCTGTATTGTAATAGTACCGGTTAATAGTCAGGTCCTGGTAGGAGTTATTCTGATTCAGGCCTATATTGGCAAAGAAGTTGAATTTATTAATGCGGTAGTTGATATTCAGGCTGTTATTGGTTCGCGCATATTTACCCTGTCCGTAACTTAGATTGATCCCTCCATTAATACCCTTGGTCGCATTTTTTTTGAGCCGGATGTTGATAATACCGGCGTTACCGGCTGCATCGTACCGGGCCGGCGGATTGCTGATGAGCTCGACGGATTCTACGGCATCAGAGGGTAGGGAACGTAAATAGTTGGCCAGGTCGGAGGAGGCCAGGTAGGTAGGCTTGTCGTCAATAAATACCATAACCCCCGGTTTGCCTTTCATAGATATGTTGTCGTTATTGTCGACCATAACGCCGGGCGCTTTCTGGAGTACATCCAGTACCGTTGAGCCGCTGTTACTGATAAGTGCAGAAGGATCGACGATAATGCGATCTATTTTGCGCTGAACAAAGGGCCGGATCGAACGGACCTGAACTTCTTTTATCTCCTGGCTAGTACGGGTGAGGAAAATATCGGGCAGGTTGAATTCGACGGCGGAGTCGGGTAGGCTTATTACGTTGCTGTTGTAGGGCTGGTAGCCCATTTCGCGTACGGAAATAAAATAAAGTCCTTTGTTCAGCCTGTCGAAGGTAAAACTGCCATCGATTTCACAAACGGTGGCTTTTACCATCCCGGAGTCAGCTGCTGCCATCAGGTGAATGACCGGGAAGCTGTGCTCTTCGATATGAGCTATCTTTCCTTTTATCTGGCTTTGCTGCCCCCAGGTTATGTGAACCAGGAGTAGGTAGGCTATTGTGGCAGCGCCTGCTTTTGTCCAGTGTGCTTTAGGCATAAAAATGAATATCAGTTGTGCAATAATTGAAATAGTCCATGACCGGTTTTGTAACCCAACCGGAAAATAATGATGACGCTGAGCGCAATTGCAAGTGTAATAACTATTTTAATGAAACTTTTATTTTTCTCCCCTTGCATATAGAAGTATTTTTTCAATTACCGGTTATGTATACCAGGCTTAAGAACGAAAGTATAGTGTTTTCCCAGTTTAGGGGCGGAATTTCGACGAAATAGCAGAAATCGTCGCTTTAAGGCCGGCTATTTTTCGATAAAGTTTATATCACTGTATCCCGGCATTTTTTGAGTTTCTTGAGACCGGCATACTTACCCCTCCGGCGGACACTTATATGCAGGAAATCTTGGCGCCTGTTTTAAAAAATGCAAAGAAGGATATGGATATTGATTAATGTTGAAACGTACTTTCTTTGAGTGGTGCAACTAAAAAAGATATCCAACAGGGTGAACCAATACCCAATGATAGAAAATTAAGGACGATTTAGACAAAACACCCGGAAAATGTGAATTCCAGGCCCTATTCCATATATTTGGTGTATGTTGTGAAAGCAGGTTGTCCTTGGCGCGTGCTATCTAAAGATTTCCTCCAACGGGAGATTGGTTTACGGGGATTGGTTTATTATTATTACAGCAAAGCCGTCTTATTGCTGATGCGGGTACGGCAATACCGCTATGCCAGTAACAGGACCGCGCTCGCTGATGACGGTTTCAGTGAGGAGATATAATTGCTCTGTTTTTCCTGGTTCGCCCATGCTTACCGGTTGTTTTGAGTAGCATCTTTACGGCCTTTCCAATAAATCTGTTCGATACCCCCTGCTTATTTTCGGATGGCACCCGATACTGCCTGATGTTGTCCCGGAAACATTGTCCTATTCGTTGTCACTAATAGACGACATTACCATCTGCTTTATGTTTTCGTCCATTATCCCTGAACCAGCTGGAGTGAGGGTGAGAAAACATTTGTTCGCCTGCAAAATGTTGCTCTTCCAAACCCGCGTTGTGTGGTTATAATTTGTGGTTTCACGGTACCGTAATGTGATGTCACGCCCCCGTGATACGACGTCATGGTACCGTGATATGATGTCACGCCCCCGTGATACGACGTCACGGTACCGTGATACGACGTCACGCCCCCGTGACATCACGCCGAAGTACCGTGACGTCGCGTCGAAGTACCGTGAAATGGCTTAC
>JBEBWN010000404.1:0-3864 GCA_040392235.1 Taibaiella helva
AGTTGTGAGTTTTGCGCCGGTATTGCATCTTCATACTACCCTGGGCAGGCGCGATTACAGCGCTCTGGCCGGTCATTTCCTGGATGCCCGGATCCGCGGCGCCGGCGAGTTTTTCATTAGTCCCTTTCCCGCTTCATTAATTAAAACAAAGGATAGCACACTAGGACTTCATTTTTTTGATTTTAGTCTACGATAAGCGTCAGTTTGAAAAAGGTGCAGGGTTTATAGTAAGGGTTTGCCGGGAGCCCGACTTTAGCGTACTAATGAAATAGGTAAACAAGATGCTCTTCTATATCTATTGTTGCTCTTTAGGAAGCTGTTGTCTTTTTCTTCCTCGTGTCAGGTAAAAAGCCGGTGACTATCCCGATCAGGGGCAGGTAGGCGCAAATAGAAAACACATAAGCAATACTGGTCCGGTCTGCGAGCCATCCTAAAACGGCAGAGCCAATACCACCCATACCGAAGGCAAATCCGAAAAACAAACCTGCGATTGTTCCTACTTTGCCGGGTATCAGTTCGGTTGCGTATACGAGAATGGCAGAGAACGCGGAAGAAATAATAAGCCCGATAATCATAGCCAGTACTACAGTGCCCCATAGCGCCATGTGGGGTAATAGTAAGGTGAAGGGCGCGGCGCCCAGTATAGAAATCCATATAATCAATTTCCGGCCATAGCGGTCGCCCAGTGGTCCACCCAATATGGTACCGGCAGCAACGGATGCCAGGAAGGCGAAAAGGTAGATCTGGGATTGTTGTACGGAAACACCAAATTTATCGATCAGGTAAAAGGTGAAGTAGCTGGTCATGGACGCCATATAAAAATACTTGGAAAAAATCAATACGAGCAGTAAGCCTATAGAGATGATCACCGTGCGTTTAGGAAGCCGGGGCTGTTCTGTTACAACTGCAGCGGAAACTGGAGACTTTGTTTTCCGGATCATATGGTTGTGGTACCATTTACCCACCATACTGAGAATAACAATAGCCAGCAAGGCCAACAGGCCAAACCAGCTGATATAGCTCTGGCCAAAAGGAATGACAACAAGGGCGGCCAACAAGGGGCCTAATGCGCCACCGGCATTACCGCCAACCTGGAAAATAGATTGCGCCAGTCCTTTCTTACCACCCGAGGCCAGATGAGCAACACGGGAAGCTTCGGGATGAAATACGGAGGAGCCCATGCCGATAAGGCTTACGGAAGCTAATATCAGGTAAAAGTTATGGGCAAACGCAATACAGAGCAGCCCCATAAGGGAAAAGCCCATGCCAATAGCCAGGGACCGGGGCGTAGGCTTTTTGTCGGTGTATAAACCTACAAAAGGTTGCAGGATAGAGGCCGTTAGCTGGAATACCAGGGTTATAATGCCCACCTGTGTAAAGGAAAGTGTATAACTGTCTTTGAGTAAGGGATAAATAGCCGGTATCACCGACTGGATAAGGTCGTTGAGCAAATGGGAAAAGCTGATCGCGAAGAGAATAGGGTATACGGTTTGGGTAACGGGGGCTGCGACAGCCGGTGCTGATTGCTTCATATATATGGCCGCGTTGATGCGCGGAAGTAAATGTTAAATAGTTCCAATGATTTTCTGTGCCACTTTCAAGGCTTTGGGAATGTCCCGGTCCTTAATATATCCCAGCAGGGATTCGTGCAAGGCTTGGGTTTCAATGAAGGGTGCTGTATCCTGGTAAACATCCCTGAAGAAGTTACTGACGTGTAGCGACATGGTTTTATACAACTCGTACAAGATCGTATTGCCGCAACTTTCTGCCACGGTAGTGTGGAATTCGATGTCGGCCTGTATGCATTCTGCAATTTTACCTTCCAGGGCATAGCGATAGCGTTCTTTTAGTTTACGCTCCATTTTAGCCAGGTGTTTAGCATTGCGGGCGGTAACGGACTTTTCCACTATTTTTACTTCCAGTAACTGCCTGACTTCGAACACTTCCGTAAAATTGGCCTGCTCTAATTTGCTGCCGAGCATGTTGTTGCCGGTATGGCTGGCTACAAAGGTGCCAACACCCTGGAGCACAGTTACAAAACCGGACTGCGCCAGGTATTTTATCGCTTCCCGCACCGTAGACCGCCCAACCCCGAACTTCTTCATCAATTCCGGTTCGGTGGGCAGTTTCTCATTCAGCGAAAAGGCGCCGCTCTCTATGCTATGTTGCATTTGATCGGCTACTTCCTGTGCCAGGGATTTTCTTTGAATAGTCTGCATAAAGATTTCTGATTCATCATATCATCAGATGACTGCAAAGGTAATGCTTTTGATAAAATCATTTCTTTTTTTGTATTATTCGCTGATAAAGATATCGCGGGTTGCCTGGGCGCTTGTGTAGACATATTGTTTTGCCTTTTCATACTTTGCGTCCTATACTCGAAAGGACTTAGTGGCTGACGCACGCGTCCTCTCGCCTGCCGCGACCTCTTTATTGCCTTTGCCGGACTTCATTGCTCCAGTGTGGCGTCAGCATGATGCCTTGCCTGGCGCCGGAGGCAATTTCCCGGATGAATAGCCTTTGTGTAGGCCGGATGGCGCTTTTGTATTACTTTTATCCCGATAATCAGCCGGACAATGAAGTACAACTTTGATGAAATAATAGACAGGAAAGATAGCAATAGTATTAGCTTCGAAGGCTGGCGGCATCATTTCAATGTGTCTGCCGACGAAGTTTTTCCTTTTGCAAATGAAGACTATATAAGGATGTGGGTAGCGGACATGGACTTGTCCACGCCTCCCGAGATATTGGATGCTATCCGCAGGCGCCTGGACCGGAAGATCCTGGGGTACACGCATATATTAGATCCTGTTTATTATGATGTACTTTATCGTTGGTTCGAAAAAAGGTATCATTGGCAGATAAAGAAAGAAGAGATCGTTATTGCGCCAGGTGTAGTACCGGCGCTCAAACGATTGGTGCCCCTGCTAACCCGGTCCGGCGAGGCAGTGCTTATTCTCACGCCATCCTATGCCCCGTTTAAAATGGCAGCCCATTATAATGACCGGGCTCTGGTAATGAGCGATATGGTTTTGGAGGAAGGCCGTTTTGTTATGGATAGGGCGGATATCCGACGGAAACTGGAGGATCCTAATCTTAACATAAGGCTCTTCATTCTTTGTAATCCACAGAATCCTACAGGTACTTGCTGGAAAGAAGAGGAACTCCGTTGGCTGGGCGATTTATGCCTGCAGCATGATGTATGGATTATTTCGGACGAAATTCATTGTGATTTGTTGCGCGTTGGGCGGCAACATATTCCTTTGGCCACATTATTCCCGGGGGCGGAAAGGATCATTACTTGTACTGCACCCAGTAAAACATTTAACCTGGCGGGCAATTTAATGTCCCATATCTTTATTCCGGACCGGCACATCAGAAGAACCTGGAATACACTGCACCAGGATCTGCTATCGCCCTTGAGTATAGCCGCAACAAGAGCTGCGTATGAAGAGTGCGAGGAGTGGCTGGAAGCACTGCGCCAGTATCTTGATCTCAATTTTGCCTTTCTTAAAGATACCTTATCCCAGGTATTGCCGCAAGCCCGCTTCGATATACCCGACGCTACTTATCTGGCCTGGATAGATATTTCAGACTATCTTCCTATGCTGCCACAACAACAACAGGTTGCTCTGTTCCTGGCACGCGAGGCCGGCATATTGCTGGAGGATGGCTCCATGTTTGTTGCTAACGGCGAGGGGTATATACGGCTTAACCTGGCCTGCCCCAGGACTGTATTGGAAGAAGGTATCCGACGCTTGTCGCATACTTTAATCCGATACGCTAAGCGGTAGCGCCATACCAGCGTGAGCCTGGCTGGGCACCGGTTTTCTCCCGGCAATATTTTACCGATGCGCTGCGACG
>JBEBWN010000405.1:0-3861 GCA_040392235.1 Taibaiella helva
CAACCTTGAGATTACTCATTAAGTACAATATTGACAACTTGAATAGTGGTTGATAAATTTTACACAAAAAACACCCCCATAATTAGTAAACTTTTACTACCGTACTAACGTAAGCCCTCCGACATATCGCTCAACATGTCCGCTCTCCATGGTTAGATCAATAATATAGGGATAAACCCCTTCAGGCTGATCGCGGCCCAGGTAGCGACCATCCCAACCCATGCCATCAAGGGATTGACTTTCAAAAACGAGCTGACCATAGCGGTTTAACACCTGAATGTTCAGGCTACTGATACCGCTACCCGCCTGGGAGCGCGGCAGGAAAAAGTCGTTATGTCCATCGCCATTAGGCGTGAAAGCATTGGGTATATCCAGGTAACAGCGTTTATGCACCTGTATAACACCGTTGGCGAGACAGCCCAAAGCCGCACTCCATACAGACAGGCTATAGCGGCCCGGCTGCCGGGCAAGAACAAACCTGCCGGTATCGCCGGTATTCCATAAATAACGCGTTCCGGGCTCACCTTCCGTCTTATTGCTCAGCACTATACCCGGGCTGCCGGCACAAAGCCCCGTGTCGGGCCCCAAATCGACCAGGGGCACAGGGTCCACATACAATTTTCGCTGATAAACCGTATCGGGACAAGCCCGGAAGCGGGTTGTCAGAATAACGGGAAACTGCCCGGCATCAGCAAAGGCATGTCCCGCTATATGGCCTTCTATTACATCAGCCCCGGTTTCGCTGGCCCACTGCCAATGCCTGCCGCGCACGGTATTACCTGGAGTAAGGGATTGTGCGGTTACACTTTGCCCCTGGCAAATGCTATCGGCAGATAAAGTGAAGCCCCCACCTATGCGGGGATCGACGGTGACTACCACATCGACGGTATCGGCACAATAAGCATTTAAACGGCCGGCAAGCCGGACCCTGTAGGTGCCGGTATCGGTATAACGATAAGCGGGCTGCCGGCCTTCCAATAGGGTTCCGTCGCCCATAAACCAAAGAAAACCGGTAAATCGTGGAGAGGAAGTATTCTGCAAGGTAACTGCCGCGCCCAGGCACACAAAACTATCGGCAGTAAAGGACACCCGGTAGGGTTCTGCTGGGTACTGTACCCGGAAAGAATCGGTGTAGTGACTACAAGCCGTATCGTTGCTATACCGCAAAATATAGAGGCCAGGCTGGTGTACCCGGCGTTGCGGTCCGGCAACACCATCGGTCCAGGTATAGCTTAGCGGGAGGTTCAGGGAAGCCTGCAAGCGTACCGTATCCTGAGGGCAAAGCCCTTCCTTTTCGGTCGAGGTATGGTGGTATACATTAGGGCGCAGTACTACCCGGAAAGAATCGGTATGGCGTATACAGCCCACCGAAAAATCGTAATACCGAACCCAATATGTTCCCGAACTCCGTACTTTGCGGCTTGTACCGGTACTGCCATCGTCCCATACATAATCCTCCATCCCGGTTTGCCCGGCCCGCAGAACGGCTTCGTCTACACAGTGAAAAGTATCGTAACGAATCGAATGCCGCTGTTCGTAATGTAATAAGGCATTGGTATTGGGCAAGCCCCAGGAGGACGAAGTACCTGCCGCCAATTGCAGGCCACGATCTTCGAAACGGCAGGCGCTACCGGCCCGGTCAGGCTCGTGAATCACGCTCATAGTTGCCGTATACATTTTACCATCTGGGCCACGCTTAATGGCCGCATTCCGGAACCGGGTATCCGACAACTTCAGTTTGGAAGTACGGATATCGTCGACATTACCCAGCGACAGGTCGAACTGATAGAAAAAAGGCACATCATTGGCATACAACTTAGTATTATCCGGCGAAAAAGCCACACCATAGTATCCTCCCGGAGAAACGCCCAGCGGAAAATTGTCGACCATAACGGGGCGGCTTAAAACACCCGTAGCCGGATCGAAATCGTATACCACCAGGTTGCCCTGGGCTACGGCAATACGCCTGCGGTTGGCCGAAACATCCATACAACCAATACCCCCATTTAAGGCGCCACCGCCCTTTATACGTTCTGAAATAACCGGCTGGCGGGCAATGCCTTTATGATCGATACGGAAGGCCTTAGCCTCGTCCTTAGCCCGCGACAATACCAATAGCCAGAGGCCGCAATCCTCGCCCAATACCCCGCTCATATGTTCCGTAAGCATAGAGTCGAGCAGGATGCCTTTTTCCCCGGCAACCACGTCACCCAGGCCATTATCCAAACTCATATCTACTACGCTATAGTACAGGCGGCCGAAATAATAAGCGTTTTCGAAACTGCCGAGCGAAAAAATGTAGTAACGATCAGGATTATCGGGTAAGGCGGCGATAAGGGTGCCCTGGGAAGAACTGGTAAAATAGCCTCCTGTAGTAGAGGGCAGGTTCTGGCCCCGGGGCATGGGCTGATGCTCCCGGTTCCATACCGTATACCCATTGGTATAAAACAATAGTTCGCCCCGGTCATTACAAACAGAGGCACAGCCCTCGCCGGCTTCTATACCCGTAACGATAGCCCGTGCCGGATGGGTATTAAAGTCGATACCGGCATTTCGGCCAAAGGCCCAAACATTATCATATTGGGCATGTAGCGGCCCAAAAGAAGCCAGGAACAGCAACAGGAAGCCGCAATATTTACAGATCATCGGTATAAGACTTTAGCGCTTCACAAATCTTTGGGAGAAGAGAGCGGCCTGCGGTCCGCCGAAGGTCAATACATACATACCCTTAGCCAGCCCGCCGATATCCAGGCCATTAGTATGCCAGAGGCCCTGCTGCAGAACGCGCCCGGAAAGGTCGCTCAGTGTATAGGATATAGATGCAGCCCCAGATGGCAGACCCTGAACAAACAAGCGATCGCTGGCGGGATTGGGATAAATGCGCAATTGGCCCCGGGCCTGGGTACCACTAATATCTGTAGCCGGTACCAACCTGGTTTTGCTGCCATTGACATAATAATAACGGCTACCTTCCTTTTTCCAGATAATGTTATAAATAACCAATTTTTGTGCATCCCAATCCTTGTCGGCCAGCGATACAGTATAGTTGTAGCTAAACCGGGCATCCTGTTCGGCAGAGTCGGCTACCATTTTCTGTCCCCAGTCCAGCGAGTCGAGTGTGCCGCGCAAAACGCCCTTGTGTGCTACCTGGCCGCTTTGCTGGTTCTGGTAATTGATAGCACCGTCCTCTATAATATAGCTGGCCAGGTAGTACTCGCCCAGGGACTTTTCGAAAAAACGGACTTGGGTTGCGACATTAAGTGCCTGATCCGCCATCTCCATCTGGCTGGCTGCATTGACTACCACATCGCGTTGTACAAAGGCATCGATCGAATCATAACATTCCTGCTTCAGGCCACTAATATCCATACCATTTACCTGGTGCTTATCGGTGAGGTTCACACCATTCACCCCGAAGGAAGGCCAACTGCTATGCCGGAAATTAAAACCCAGGGTTACCGCCGTACTGTTGTAAAATGCGCGGTTGTTCATATCCGTCTGGCTGCTATTAAAAATGGCCATATAAAGCTGCTCGTCAGGTCGGCTTTGCTGTACCTCGTTGGCCATATCCCAGCCCCAGGCGCCGCAGGGCGCGCACCAGGTGGCCGTTATCTTATAAAAAAGCGCCCTGTTTTTCCTTTCCGGTTCCTGCGCCTGTACCGTAAAAAAGGCAAATAACATAAGCCAACACCCTAATTCTATTCTCAGTAACATATATTGATCTATTAAGTAAAAACAATGAGCATACTATACCCTGTGTCCCCTCAAGTATTCTTTTGGTTTGGGCTTTTTATTTTTTGACTTAGCCCTAAGTATAATAGTCAAAATAACTTCCTCACGTACCGTCATGCCGACCAGCGT
>JBEBWN010000406.1:0-3833 GCA_040392235.1 Taibaiella helva
GCAATTTTCAGAGTAGCGCCGTTCGTTACAAATACAAAACCTTTTAAAACATACTTTTTATCAGCAGTCCATTCTGTATTGGCTGATATATCGCCTGTTACAGTAACTACGCTAGAGTCTGTTGAATCGACAACCGGTGGTGTTACAATAGGATCAACTGGGTCCTTGTCCTTACAAGATGTCATCCACAGCGCTACAGCACCAAAGCCAAGAAGAATAAGCTTTTTCATAATTTTCTTTTAAATTTTTCAATTTTGGACAAAAGTAAACGGACTATATAAACTCAGTATTAAGCCACTATTAAGCCTGTGTAAACTACCCTTCTAAGCAAAAGGAATCGAAAAATCTCGCAATACAAATAAAGCCTGGATACCACACGATCATATCCAATATGTATGACAGACATGATTGACAAAGAAATTGAAGGAGTCCAATAGTAGTAATAAAGCTTGCCGTTAATCACATTTCAGGAAAAATGCTACTTAAGGAGCCGTTATACAATGCAAAAAGGCGCTTACCTGAAGCGCCTTTGAATATTTATTGACCGGCTTATATATGTATCCGCGACCTCCAGTTGTCTACTTTATTATCCTTACAGCATGAATCAGGGCTGTGGTAGAAGAGGAGGGAAAAAAAATTGTTTATAAAAAATACTTTATGTTATTGTTGCATCGACAATATAACCATCTCAGCAATGTCCAAAACCTGGACATTATCTTCCTGCTCCTTATTCTTTACCCCGTCCATAAGCATGGTTGTACAGAAGGGGCAATTGGCGGCTATAACAGAGGCGCCTGTAGCCAAAGCCTCTTCCGATCGTTCAACATTAATACGCTTATCGCCTGGTTCATCTTCCTTAAACATTTGTGCCCCACCGGCCCCGCAACATAAACCATTAGTCCGGCAGCGTTTCATCTCGACCAGCTCAACATCAAGGGCTTCTAAAACGGCCCTGGGTGCTTCATATATGCCGTTCGCCCTGCCCAAGTAGCAACTATCATGGTAGGTGATCTTACGTCCTTTAAAAGCGCCTCCTTCCTGCATTATTATTTTCCCTTGAGCAATCAGCTCGTTGATAAAGGTAGTGTGATGGATCACCTCATACGAGCCACCTAAAGCGGGATATTCATTTTTAAATATATTGAAACAATGGGGACAGGCTGTAACGATTTTCTTAATACCATAACCATTCAATACTTGAATGTTGTTATAAGCCATCATCTGGAAAAGGAATTCGTTGCCGGCTCTGCGCGCCGGATCGCCCGTACACATTTCTTCCTTACCCAAAACGGCAAAGGAAACGCCAACTTTATTTAATATGGCGGCAAAAGCCTTCGTAATCTTTTGAGCCCGTTGATCAAAACTTCCTGCACATCCCACCCAAAATAACACTTCCGGCTCGGTACCTTCAGCCATGTATTCGGCCATTGTTTTTATCTGCATCTTCCCTTATTTTCAGTTAGATACCTGTCGCGTCAATACTCTGGCGCCGGCATCATTACAGCATATTTAGTATATCATGTTATTGCTTAGCCCATTTCCGCTATCCATTTATCCCGGTCGTCGGGACTAAATTTCCAGGGGGCCATATTATTTTCTATATTTCCGAACATCGCATTCCATTCCTGCGGAGCATTGCTTTCTTCCATAACCAGGTTGCGGCGTAACTGCACAATAATGGACAATGGATCAATACTCACCGGGCAGGCTTCAACACAAGCATTACAGGTAGTACAGGCCCGGAGTTCTTCCGTAGTAATGTAATCATGCAATAAAGATTTGCCATCCTCTACAAAGGCTTTATTGCGATCAATATTTTTGCCCACTTCTTCCAACCGGTCTCTTGTATCCATCATTATTTTACGGGGAGAAAGTTTTTTCCCGGTTATATTGGCAGGACAAACAGCTGTACAGCGTCCACATTCTGTGCAACTATAGGCATCCATCAGGTTTTTCCAGCTCAGATCCTGCACATCTTTCGCTCCAAAACTTTGTGGTTCTCCTTGTCCTGCCTCTGCCGGCGCTTTATCGGGCTCCATCATATACAAAACCTCGTTCTGTATATCTTCCATATTGCTCATTTTTCCCTGCGGGCTCAATTTAGCATAATACGCATTCGGAAAAGCCAGAACGATATGAAGGTGTTTAGAATAAGGCAAATAATTGAGAAATGCCAATATACCGATAATGTGCAACCACCAGCAACTACGCTCTACAGCAATTAGCGCCGTTTCTGAAAATCCGGAAAAAAGCGGGGCAATTAATCCTGACACCCAAAAAGCATTGCCGGTACTATAATAATGTTCTGTCCCGATTTGCTGCAGTTGAAAATCGGCAGCATTCATCGTCAATAACAGGATCATTAATACTATTTCCGTTACCAGGATCGCATTGGCGTCCGTTTTAGGCCAGCCATTCAGTTCTCCCTGGTTCAGACGTTTTAATTTAATAATATTACGCCTCACAAGGAATACAGCGCAGGAAACGAGCACTAAAGCAGCCAGTACCTCAAAACATCCAATCAGCACATAATACAGGCTTCCGGTATAAGGTGCAAAAAGTCTATGTGTTCCCAATACGCCATCGAGGATGATCTCTAATATCTCAATATTAATAATGACGAATCCGGCATAGACAAAAAAATGCAGGATTGCCGGCGTCATCCGCTTAAACATTTTCTTCTGGCCAAAGGCTAATAAAAGCACATTTTTCCATCGTAATGAGGGTTGATTATTGCGGTCTTCGGCCTTACCCAATTTAATATTTCGATTTATTTCCCGGATTTTCCGGGCAAACAGAACCGAAGCCGTAAGCAACAGCAATAGAAATATAACTTGTTGTGCGATCTGCATGTAATAAAGTTTTCTATAAAGCGCTCCTTAAGTAGCTGGATCGCCATCTATAAATAATTTTATTTCAATTAAATAGCCGGAGTTGGCCGCAATAGGCACCGGCAATCTTTACATTGCGAAATTACAGCCTTTCATGAGAATTAAGCAATATTGTCACCTTTTTGTAAAAAGACTGTATTTGCAACGGAAGACAAGTATCAATAGTCATAGCATATACCAGTATACCACCAGGCTCACTCACATTGCCGATATGATCAGGTAATACCTATCCGGATCGCGTAAAGTAAATTGCATTTTGCCGGAGTTGTTATTATAATGCGGCTCCTCTTCAATATTTACTTCCATTTTCCCCGCATTATCCCATATCTTGTCCAGGTCGAAAACCTTTATATAAAGAATAATTCCATTGCCTACCGGAATTTCAGGGTTGCGCATTGTAGGATGTTCATGGGCCGCCCACTTATGCAAGCAGAGCACAACCGTTCCATCCGCATCGCGAAGTACTTCGAAAGTGTCTCCGCCGTGACCACTATCGCAGCCTAAAAGTGCCTGGTACCAGATAGAACTTCCTGCCACATCTTTTACAGCAATAATGGTCTCCGTTCGTATCATATTGTACTCTATTAAAAAAAGCGCAGCAACCATGTTCGCTGCCGGCCCAATGGAAGCAACCGGTCTATATCATAGATTCGTACTCCGTTACCCAGTCCTCTAATTGTATTGTAAAGTCGCTCTGGTGTAAATTACCAAAATAATCCCCTTTCGCCATTATTCGCTCCAGCAACTTATCCTGGGCCTGCGTACAATGTAGTGCATACGCGTAGGGCGTATGGCTAAACGATACCATTTCATATACAGAGTTAACGCGGCCGGGAAAACGTAAGCCCAGGTCCTTTTCAATTTTCTTCCGTTCCAGGAAAGCCGGATCAGCTACTTTATCCTGCCTTTCTATAAAATTATTCAGCGCCAGGTCTGCTACCT
>JBEBWN010000407.1:0-3816 GCA_040392235.1 Taibaiella helva
CCTTCGTTTTTAGTGTTTGTTTAGATACCCAAGGCAACCTGATTGTTGCTGCACAAGATCAAAGGACTGGAGAATCCAATGCAACAATGTATAAAATAGATCAGACTGGTAAAAGTTTGTGGAATGGTGGCCGGGGCGTTGTGCTCGGTGCCGGTATGAGTCCTTATCCCGTCGAAATGCCGGATGGCGATGTGGTGGCTGCCTGGGTTGACAAGGACAATAAATTGAGCCTGAATAAAATTAGCCCGGATGGAAAACTGAGATGGAACAAAGCCAAGCAGGTCAGCTATGGTAAGGCGGTAGCCCGGTTTGGTCAAATTGCACCTTTAAGTGATAGCGGCTTTGTGATGATTTACCAAAGTTCAGCCGGACGAGGTATCGTTAGTACTCCTTTTGCGCAACGCTTTGACCGTAATGGCGATAGCCTTTGGGCGAAATCGGTACAACTATCGCCAACTTCCAATACCACATCCATTATCCGTTATTATTCTATAGCTCAGGATGCTGACACGGTTTATTACGGCTTTTTCAGTTCGTCCTTGACCCGGTTCAGCTCTGTACTGCAACGTATTAACCCGGATGGAAACCTGCCCTATGGTGCAGCAGGGGTGCCCTTTTCCGACTATTCTACATCACCGGATCCTATGCAGATGGAAACGCATATAGCGCTTGACCCGAATTCACCCTACGTTTGGGCAGTATGTAACTTTACTACTCCTGGTCAGACCGATTATGGCGTATATGTACAAAAATTCAGGAAAGATAACGGGGCAAAAATGCTCGGACCTTTCGGGAAAGAAGTTTACCCGGTTGCGTCTACGCGTTACCAGCATGCCGGTAATTTATCACTGAAAAATGATGCCCCTGTATTTATGGTTTACGAAGATAAAAACTATCTGATCAAAGCCACTTTATTGGATACCTCCGGGAACTTTTACATACCCGGCAACGATGTGACACTAAGCAGCACTTTAATACAACAGCCCTCCGCCCTGTACAAGGGAAGGTTAAACTTTACGGAAATAGCCGGAGGGCAATGTGTAGCGGTGTGGACAGAAGACCGGGGCAACGGCTACAAATCTTATGCGCAGAATTTTGACATGAATGTTTACGACACCAGCATTGCGGTGTCTACCGATGATGACGTTGCTGCTGTAATTAATGTATTTGGTGGAAGTCTTCAGCTCAATGCGGCGGTAATGCCGCAAACCGCCAGCCAGGACGTTACCTGGGAAATTATTCCCGGTACCGGTAAGGCCACCATATTGGCTAGTGGCCTGGTTACCGCGGTAGAAGATGGCGATGGTACGGTTTGGGCCAAGGCAACGTCTGTGGCAGCGCCTTCGTATGCTGATTCGATCGAAATTAAAATAACCAACCAGGAAAAGCTAAGTATCAACACTGTTCCGGGATCGGTTAATGTAAAGGTATATCCTAACCCTGTTGGCGATGTATTCTATGTAGCCAGTGCATCGGCTCATGTCCCGCTGCAGTTGCGTATTGTGGATATCAGCGGCAGGGTGGTACACGAAGAACCTGTTGCTGCCAATGCTTTATCAAGGCCATTTGCCGTTAATGCCCAACAGATGGCACCGGGTATATACTTGGTGGAGCTGAAGGGAGAAGGCGTAAATCTTTCCTTTAAACTGGGTAAGCAATAGCACAGGAGGAAAAAGGCAGTAAGTGAAAGCTAATAGCTTATAAAGAGGGGGTGCCACCATAATGGTGGCAACCCCTCGCACATTTTTATTCCCCGGTACTGAGGGTTTAAGCTAACTCTGCGGCAACCAGCGGACAAAGTTGTTCGGCCCAGAAGCCGTATTCCCGGGCAGAATATTGCAGCCCGTCCGGGGTAAGATAAGTGGTGTCAGCTCCGTGTAAGCGGCTACTTTCCGTAACATCTGTGTAGTGGCAGCCAAACGATAGAGTGCTGCTTTTATTCACCATATTATAGTCATCAATCTGTTGTGCTATAGCTTGCCGGTCTTTACCCTCGGCAAAGGGGGTTACGCCCCAGTCAGGAACAGATAGCACAAATACCCGCTCCCTTTGGTTGCCGGCAAAGGCAATAGCCTGTTGCAGTAAGGCTTCAAACTGGATCTTGTACTCTGTCAAATCCCGGCCACGGTATTGGTTATTGACCCCGATAAGCAGTGTTACGAAATCGAAAGGTTCGTTAAGATGGCTTTGTTCAATAGCTGCGGCCAGCTCGTCGGTTGTCCAGCCGGTAGTGGCTATAATAACCGGTTCGGCGATAGCAAGCCCCTTTGCCCGTAGCAGCGCAACGGTTTGGTTAGGGAAGTTTTCTGCGGGCAATACCTGTTCTCCAATAGTATAGGAGTCGCCCAATGCCAGGTAGGTGTACATGTTGTTGGATTTTTCTTTGAAATTATTAGCGGATAAATATCGTTTTTATGTTAACAAACTCCCGCAGGCCGAAATAACTCAGTTCCCTGCCGTAGCCGCTTTGTTTTATACCACCAAAAGGCAGGCGGGCATCCGAGCGAACGAAGTCGTTAATAAAAACGCTGCCGGCTTCTATTTCCTCATTAGCCAATTGCTCCGCTTTTTTTATGTCCCTGGAAAATATGGCTGCTCCCAGGCCGAAAATCGAATCGTTGGCTATACGGACGGCATCCGCTTCGTCCTGGGCTTCAATAATGGCTGCGACAGGTCCGAACATTTCCTCTTCATAAGCCGGCATACCCCGTTTAACGTTGGTTAGTACAGTGGGGGGATAAAAAGCGCCCTCGCCATCCGGTATAAAGCCTCCACACAACAACTTTGCACCCATTTCAATACTTTTTTCTACCTGTTTATGCAGTTCATTGCGGAGGTCGTGCCGGGCCAATGGCCCCAAGGGAATACCTGTATCCATAGGGTTGCCATATTTGCGTTCCTGCATTTGCAGGGTCATTTGTTCCTGGAAGGTCTGTATGATTTTTTTATCCACAATAAAGCGCTTTGCCGATATACAACTTTGGCCGGTATTATTCAATCGCGATGCAACGCATATTTCTACCGCTTTTTTCAGGTCGGCATCAGCCAGGACGATATAAGGATCGCTACCGCCTAACTCCAACACTTGTTTCTTTAAATACTTCCCGGCCAGTTCTGCAACTTTACTACCGCCGTAATTACTACCTGTAAAAGTGATTGCCTGGATCTGTTTATGGGCAATAATGGCTTCCAGTTGCGAGGAGGGCACAACGAGGGTTTGGAAAATATGCTCCGGTAAGCCGGCTTCCTGCATCACTCTTTCAATATTTAATGCACAGCCCGTTACGTTCGATGCATGTTTCAGTACCATGGTATTACCGCCCATTAATATGGGACCCATGGCTCGGAACACTTGCCAGTAAGGATAATTCCAGGGCATTATGGCCAGTACTGTGCCCAATGGCTGGAAACTAACATAGCTTTCCTGAGCTTCTGTTTGTACCGGTTCGTTTTCCAGAAAGCGGGGCCCGTTATCAGCATAGTACGCTAAAGTAGTGGCGCTTTTTTCTATCTCCGTTATGCTTTGTATATAGGGCTTGCCCATTTCCAGCGTTGCCGTTTCGGCCAGCGTTCTTTTGTTTTTCTGAAGATAATCCGCCAGCGCTTTCAGGTAGGCGGCACGCTGTCGCAGGGAAACTGTACTCCATTTTTCAAATGCCTTCTGGGCTTGCTGCAATTTATGTTTTATCACAGTGGCTGTGTCCACCTTATAGCGGGCAATCTCTTTACCATTGTAGGGATTGATAGAATTGAGGGTGTCGCTCATGTTTATCTCTATTTAGAGGATAAAGGTATAACAGAATTACAAATAGCGAT
>JBEBWN010000408.1:0-3804 GCA_040392235.1 Taibaiella helva
CAATGTTATCACGCGTAGCTACTAAACGTCTTCTATCCGGGGAAACACATATAGTAGAGCCACGAAAAAAATGCCCCGGAGAAGTGCCAACATGAGAAATAACCGGATGAGCCTGTATGCCCTGAGCATTAATTTCGAAAGCTTTAAACTCCACACCAGCCTCCGGGGGATAAAGGGTAGACACAATTACCCATATATTGCAACTATCGCCCGCTACGCTTGTCATTTGCTCCGTAAAACCGGAATCGACAAAAATTCTCTTTTGTCCCGGAACTACATCACCAAAACCGCCATTCAAACTCATGTCAACAACATGATAATATAGATGGCCCGCAGATCTACCTAAAATACCGTCAGACGCGGTAAGCGAGAAAACATAGTATTTTTGAGGATCGTTGGGAAATGGTACGATTAATGCGCCCTGGGCCGAACTACTCACGGCATCACGGATACTCACATTATAATTATTTCCATTACGTCCCACGGTATCCAAACGAAAGATGCGCACAATACTGTCTCCATTCGGCATAATATTTCCTCGTCTGTCCCAGACCCGTTCACCTGATGTGTAAAACAATAGCTTTCCTTCTTCGTCGGATACAGAGGCACTGGTTTCTTCGCTTCCCCAAAAGTGGCCATAAGTTCCTGTATTGGAATAGAATGTACTTGCCTGTGAACCAAAAGGGGTAGAGAAAGCCTTGGGAGGGGTGCCTGCATTAAAATCTAATCCGAAATTAGCACCAAATACCCACATATTTTCAAATTGAGCATACAAAGAAACTCCAGCAGTGGCTAATAATAAAAACAAAGAACAGAATTTGTGTAGAAAATTAAACCTCATAAGAAACTAATTTAAAAAAAACAAAATAAGGATTGCCATCCTTAACTATTGACTTTACAAAGTAAATAGGATTCTAATCTCCCAAAAACAGTAAAACTGATGCATTTTTCTGCTCGCTTGCAGTAAAAATACTGCAAGCGACCGCAGATAATATACCCTACTTCGCTTGTCCATACGATGTTTATACAATAAATTTGAAAACTGTATCAAATATATTGCGCTATCTACAGGTTTCGTCCATACCATCTACTAATACTGTTTTTCCTTTCTTCCGTCCTTTCCGCCAAGGGCCAGGAAAACCTCCCTATTTTAAAATACAAACCCGATACAGCCTATATCCGGTACCTTGTAGAGGAAGGTTCGCGTGTTTACAAAAACTATCCGGATAGTTCCCTACATTTCTTTGCGCGGGCGCTGCAACTTTCCCGGCAGGGCGGGTTCCCAATCGGCGAAGCCAGGGCCTTAGCAAAGATGAGCAGTGTGTATTATAACCAGAAAGCCTACGACAAATGTATAGCCTGTTGCCAACAGGTATTAAAAATGAATCCATCCGGCATTGTAATTACCGATCGCATTTACGCTTACCATAATATGGGTAAGGCCTATCGCTCGAAATCCCAGTACCAGAAAGCATCCTATTACAGCCAGAGCGCCATGGCCTTAGCTTCGGAACGCGATATTAAAGACACATCATTGCTGATAGACCTAAATGTGGAGCTGGGTTTTCAACAAGGGGGAGTAGGCAATAACACCCGAGCTGTACGATACCTGCACAAAGCGGAACAACTGGCTATAGCGATAAAAGACTCTAACACTTTATGCACTATCATAGCCAATATAGCTATACTCTATAAAAGTAAGGATTATGCACTAAGGGCTTTGCTGTTGGGGAAGAGCTTGGGTAATGTGCAGGCGCAGTTAAGGGGGGCCAGCACACTATGCGGCGTATACCTTTCGGAAGGACGAAGAGACTCGGCCTGGCATTATATGAAGATAGCGGAAGCAACCGCACACAAATTAATAGAAGATAAAAGCGAGTTCATTTCCTCCTTCTTTACCCTTGCCTATGCGCAATATGATTTAAAAGAATACGACGCTTCGGAAAAGACCTTAAAAAAAACCCTGGAAGCGGCCGAACAATGGCAGATACTGGACCGTCGCATACCTGCAGCCTACGACAGGTTAGCTGACCTGTATGCACAGCGGGGCGCCTGGCAACAGGCTTTTCTACAGCAAAAAAAAGCGATGAAAAGCTATAGTCATTTCCTGAGCGAAACCGACGCCCGCAATGCCCAGGAGCTGGAGGCACGCTACCAGGCAGCAGAAAAGGATAAAGTATTGGCACAAAAACAACTGCAGATTGTGCAGCAGGAGAACAGGCTGAACCGCAAAAACACCCTGATCGGCAGCATCTCTTTAGGGGCACTGATGCTGGGTATGATCCTGTACAACAGGATACGCCATAATAAGCAAAAACAAAACCAGCAGGAGAAGGAGATATTCATCCTGAAGCAACAACAGGAATTGATGAAGCAGGAAATGGAGATCAACCACCTCAAAGATAAAATAGAGGGAGAGGAAAAAGAACGGCTGCGTATGGCGCGGGAGCTGCATGACGGGATCATCAGCCAGTTGATTGCCGTAAAACTGCATTTCAAGGGCGCTTTACAAAACATACGGGAAACAGAGTTGTTTAGTCCCACCTTGCAATACCTGGACGAAGCCACCACGGAGCTGCGCAAAACGGCGCATAACCTGATGCCGGAAAATGTGATACAAAACGGGTTAGTACCTGCCCTCAGAAGCTATTGCCGCAAAATGGAAACGGCTTCGGGCATCAAAATTTACTTTGAACATTTTGGCCAGGTGCAGGTTAACGACAAGGCCACAGAGCTGGCCCTATACCGGATTGTACAGGAACTGGTGCAAAATGCCGTCAAGCATGCAGAAGCCAGCCATATATTAGTAGAACTGAATGCCGAAGACAGCTACCTCGCCCTTACCGTAGAGGATAATGGTATCGGGGGCGCCCTGTCTGACCTGCAGGAGACATCTGGGTTCGGCCTGAAAAGCATTAAAAGCCGGGTAGATGCATTAGGAGGCAACTTCGAAATCAGCTCGGCACCGGGCAAGGGAACCGCTATAAACCTGGAATTCACCTTTAAAGCTAATTGATGGTATGCGCATAAAGATATCAGTTACCGACGACCATCCTTTAATTATCAGTGGTCTGCAAATACTGTTGCAGCGTAGCGAAGCCGTTGAAGTGATCGCTACTTATAGTAATGGCGTAGAGCTCCTGGAAGGACTACAAAGCAAGCAGCCCGATGTATTACTGACCGACCTGAGCATGCCCGGCAAGGTGTCGGGACTGGATTTGATACGGGCGGTGCGTAAGCAATACCCGGTTTTACCCATATTGGTATTGTCGGCACAGGACTCTTCCGTACATAATATCGAAGAAATAATGGCCCAGGGTTGTAATGGTTACCTTTTAAAAAACACCACCGACCCCGATTTATTGATCAGGGCTATAACAGAAGTGTATGAAGGTAAAACATTCCTGGAACCTCATTTAAAAGACCAGCTGCTGCAATCGGTTTTCAAAAAGAAACGAGAGATACAAGAGCTAAAAAGCATCATTTCGCAACGCCAGGTAGATATTATAAAACTATTGGCAGAGGGTTGCACCAGCCAGGATATAGCCGATAAACTATTCCTTAGTGTCCGTACCGTAGACAGTCATCGTCACCGGATCATGCAGAAACTGGATGTAAAAAATGTAGCCAGCCTGCTGAAAAAGGCTAAAGAACTAAACCTCATTTAACAGCATTCCAAACAACGACCTCTCCAGCCGCACTTATCCCTCTTATTGTATTCGGTATGGGGCGTTAGGGCCCATATACCCAATGGCCCCATACCGAATACTTAGGACATAAGGCCTCCCTACTAGTCCTTAGCAG
>JBEBWN010000409.1:0-3803 GCA_040392235.1 Taibaiella helva
GGGATTTACCACCAGGCTGGACAGGAAGTATGAACGGGCCAGAGCTTGCCGTACAGGCAAATGATATTTCCGGTTTTGTGAACGTCAAAATTGTCCGCTGTGGTGATACCAGTAATGCTGTTTCAAAATGGGTCCGGGTGTTATCCAGTAAGCAACCCCAAATTACAATTAATGACGAATTTCAATTGGGTGTAACGGAAGATTATACTACCTATCAATGGTATCTGAATGGGGTAGCTATACCCTCGGCAATCGATTCGGTGTACGAGATCGAAGAAAATGGAAATTATACGGTAGTTGTGACGAACGCACAAGGTTGCATTGATACTTCTGATGTCTACAGTGTATCAAATTATAAAGTATCTGTTGGCACGGTATCTGCTGATCCGGGAGTTGTTGTTTATCCGAACCCGGCCCAGGAATATATAAATATTCAATCGTCAGAATTATGGAATGTTACTCTTCATTCGATGGAAGGCAGGCTCATTTTGTCCATCCCCAAAGCAAATGGCAGAATATATATCGGTCAGTTGGGAAGAGGTAGTTATATCATGAAATTGGTTCGTCCAGGAAATGAAGATCAGCAGTTAATCTACCATTTTTCAAAAATATAGAGGTACTAAAACAAAATCAGATCATGGTACCATCCAGTTTTGTAAAATGTGTTTTTGTTATGAGCAGCTTTCTTCTTTTTGCTGCTCAAAACTTATATGGTCAATATGGTAATGTGTGGGCTTGGGGGCGTAATGGCGGCATCGACTTTAATTCCGGTAAACCTGTTGCTGTACGTTCTGCCATGGACCAATGGGCCGAGGCCAATGCTTCTATATCCGATGAAAATGGAGAACTGCTTTTTTACACCGAAGGAAACAGAGTTTGGGATCGTACGCATAAGTTAATGCCGCATGGAACTAATATTTTACCTATAGGTGCATGCGGTTCATACCGGGCAACATTTAGCAGCAGTCAGGGCGCTTTAATTGTGCCTTTACCCGGAAGCGATTCGCTTTACTACTTATTTTCCCTAACGGCAAGAGAGTGCGAAACGAATGGTGGCAAGCTTTTCTTTTCCATTGTGAATAGGTCATTGAATAAAGGATTGGGAGATGTAGTAGATACACAAATGGGTATTCTATTAGATTCCGGGCTGACGGAAAAAATGACGGCCATACCAGGCAACTCCTGCAATATATGGATTGTAGTCCAGGCTATTTCAGGTGAAATAAAAGCTTTTGAGGTTGATCAGAACGGCATAGGATACCGGCCGGTCCTTTCGTCCGATATGCATTACCCCTCAACAGACATTGCAGCGGGAGCGCTGGTCGGCTCTACAGACCGGAAATTATTAATATCGGCAAATGCGCCGTTTAACGATACAACAGGAAGAGGTTTATATCTATATGACTTCAATGCCCGGACCGGTAGCGCAGTCCACCGGGAAGTATTACTGGGAGGGAAGAATATCTATACTGCGGCTTTTTCACCAGATGACTCTAAACTATATATCCTTATTCAAGACCATGATACGGGTGGTATTTACCAGTTTGATCTGACTTATAATGAAATTGATAGTATTAAGAGGTCTTGCATACTGGTGTTGCCAACTCCTGTTGCATATGTTAGCCAGTTAAAGCTAGGGCCGGACGGCAAAATTTATTTTGGCTCTCCGGATAGAACCGACGACCCCAGTCGATATAATTTACTTGGTAGTATCAATTTCCCGAACCTCAAAGGTTTGGCTTGTGGTCCCAGCAAAGCATCGGTCACTTTGTTGCCGGGCAGCGCTATTGGAATCGGCTTCCCTAATGCCGCAGCGGTAGCTACTACGTATACGGATACTTTAGAAGCGATATTCCACGATTCTGCCACTTGCTTTGCCCGAAACTATACATTAAAAGCGCCCTTCGGAGCAAAAGGTGTATTGTGGGATAATGGTACACAAGGTATGGAGCGTGCTGTTAGCGAAAGCGGCACCTATTGGCTGCAATACTATCTGCCGGGGGCGAAATGTACTTTGCGCAGGGATTGTTTTAAGATTTACTTTCCCGGTAAGTTACCTGATATAGCGCTGAGGGAGGCTTGTAAAGGCCAGGCATCCGGAAGCGCCTGGCTAAGTACACCCGACTTTTTGCGGGGGAAAACAAATATTGTATGGCGCGATCGGGAAGGGGCTATATTGTCTACCCGGGATACGCTTAATGATATCGCCACAGGAACCTACTATCTGCAGGTCTATACTGATCAGTGCGATACCCTTATTCCATTTAGTATTCCGGAAGAAAATAGTTTTCTGGCATTTGAATTGGACACTATATCCTGCGTCGGAAAGGACATTCATCTTGTTAATAAGTCTACCGGACCATTCCATAATTTTGAATGGAATTGGGGCAATGGCGATATCGATTACCAACGAGAACCTGCTTATGCTTATAGCCAGGCGGGAAATTTTTCTATTACGCTTAGTGGCAGTACGCCTCTTTGCCATTACCAGACCCTACGGAGTATAGCGGTAGATAGCCCTGTGGCTGTCGCTATGGATTTTAAACCGCGATCTATTTGTCAGGGTGAACCCGTTTATTTTGTACCGCTGGCTCCGGGAGCGGAACATTTGGTATGGCAATTGGGAACGCAAACATTCGGTGGCAATAACCGCAGTTTTGTTCATGCCTTCGATCTTCAGGGCGCTATAGAAGTGCGGCTAACGGCCCATTTCAGAGCTTGTCCGGAAATGTCGGCCTTTGATACTGTTCTGGTTACTGGCTTGCCCCTCGTTGATTTAGGTAATGATACCATACTTTGCCATAATGCAGCGCCAATAATTTTATCCAATAGAGCAGGGTATTCTCAGGGAGCTTATAGATACCGGTGGAATACAAAGGACACAACAGCATGGATAGCAATATTTCATCCGGGTAATTATCAATTAACCCTAACAGATAAAGCGGGCTGCTCTAACACTGCAGATATAATTGTCGGGAAGGGCTGTTATATAGATATTCCCAATGTCTTTACACCTAATGGCGATGGCAGTAATGACTATTTCTTTCCCAGGGTTGGGGATAATAATTTAACGCATTTCCAAATGAAGATATGGGACCGGTGGGGTAATACGGTATTTCAAACCAGCACCATAAATGGTGCCGGTTGGGATGGCAGGTACAATGGCCGAATACAATCGTCCGGCGTTTATATTTATCGCATTGAGTTGGGGAGGGATGATGGCCGAAAAGATATTTACAGGGGCAATATTACCTTGCTGAAATAAATTAATACAGTATATACCATGATCAGGAATTCCTCCGCCTACGTAATACTAGGCTTGCTCACTTTTGCTTTATCCTGTACAGAAGCCAAAGCTCCGTTCAGAAACCGGCAACAAGAGGTAGCAAGCCATGTGGAGGAATTTAACGACAGTAGCTTGTTTTTACCCCGCAGGGAGCAGTTTTTACGGGAAAGGAGCAATTGTGATTCTTTGTATTGGAATATGCTGTATGTTCCCAGTAATATACAGGTTTACATTGGCCCCGACAGTGATTCTGCTGCACAGCGGACCGGTAGATGATTGTACTACAGTAGATGTTTGTTCGTATCTTATTTACGGGAAAGTGTTTGCATCCAAACCACAATACCCGTTTCGCGTTCTTGAGGGCAACTGGTCCCGTAATATTTATGCGTTAAGCCAGGTCTGGTCGAGTTTTTTTACTTAGGGTATGTTGTTAAACCCAATTGGGTGTATCTGCCAATGTAGTTAGGGTCTGCTGTTAAACTCAATTGGATGCATTCCCTGGAGATGTGTAGGGCAC
>JBEBWN010000410.1:0-3793 GCA_040392235.1 Taibaiella helva
TGAGGGGCAAATCTCATCCCGGGTAGCAGAAAGGAACAACACCGGACCATTCATCCTTTCCACAGGTATCAGCGCCTTTTCTTCTGCGACACTGTCTTCCAGCATAGCTTCAAAGGCTCCGCGAATATTGCCCTGCACCATAAACGGTATAGCTGCTTCATTAATCGGCACAAAAGGTAGTTCCTGATCCTGGTAGCGCCAGCTGGATGTGGTAAAATGGTTCGTGTTTCCCGGAAATACGGTATGACTGGGCATCATAGCTACCACGCAGGAGATGTCGGGATAATAGCAAGCCAGCAGCAGCGCCAGGTCGGCACCCCTTGAACCGCCTACAAGCGCAATTTTTTTTGGGTCAATTTTCTTGTTGTTGCGGGCCGTCCGGATAGCATCGTGTACTTTGTCAAGTGCAATTTTCTCCAGGAAATCGGGCGTGCCCGGCAGCCCGAAATAACCTATGGCGAGAAAGGCATAACCCTCCTGTAGAAAACGATCTCTGGTTGCTTTCCAATGCTTGCTGGCCCAGGCATTCCCACCTTCCGATCCGCCTAATCCTACAACCAGGGGCTGTTTGTGATCCCCTCCGGTATACAGGATAGCATTAACCTGTTCTGTTCGCAGGGTGTCCTGCGCAGAAGATTGCAAAGCGAAGGTCAGTAATAGTGCAGGTAGCAATTTGTAGATATAGTACATTGTTTATTCTTTGTAAGATGTTCGGGCCGGCGTGTCCGGGTGATGAGGACGGGTTGCCGGTCGTGTTGTCAAAATTACAGGAATTATTATATATAATGTCTATGCCAGCTGTAATAGGAAACCGTATTTTCTTATTCGGCTCAGGCGCATTAATAGTTTAGGGAAAGCCCTAAGCCGAAACCCATATCACTGTCGTAGTGAGCGCGTACACCGATGTGCCGGCTAAGAATATAGCGCAGGTCGACCATGTATTCCAAGTCCGTATTGATCATAAAGCCGGCCCTTAGTCTTTTTGAAACAGGTATGTCTTCCCTCATCAGCGAGAGACGAAGTATCCCATCGTGGTAAACTTCTGCCTGTATGTTTACCAGCATTGGCAAGGTATACATTAATCCCAGGCTTACGGCGGCCCTGTTATCTTTTTTATTGCTTTGCCCGAACAGGTTCTTTTCGTGCTCATCCATGCCCAGTTTCCGGTACCGCCAGTCGAAGCCAATAAATGGCATCAGCCATTGCATTTTGCCTATATACCGGCCCAGGTGTGTTTCCACTTCATAGCCGTGCATGCTGTTATATCCCAGCCGCCATTCAGAGCCCAGGCTCCAACGTGCATTCATCAGCATCAGTTCGCCGTCGTTCCCATTGGTGGCAAAGTCATTTTGTATCATAAAATGAGGCATATTACTCTCGCGTTGCAGCATTTTATAAGCTTTAGCCTTATTGGGTAGGTAGGGATTTTGATAGTCGTCTACGGCAAACACCCTGTTCATACCCGCCATCATATGGTAAAGGATATGGCAGTGAAAAAACCAGTCGCCTTCCGTATTGGCCTGGAATTCTATGGTGTCCGTTTCCATAGGCATTATGTCCATGATATTTTTCAAAGGCGCATTATCGCCATGCTGATTTAACAGCCGGAAGTCGAAACCATGCAGGTGTATGGGATGGCGCATCATCGAGTTGTTGTAGATAACAATTCGGAGCACTTCGCCTTTTTTTACCGGTATTTTATCTGTTTCAGCCAATACACGGTTATCCATGCTCCATACATACCGGTTCATGTTGCCCGTCAAGGTAAATTTCAGCTCCTTTACCGGTGCATCCGGCGGTAGAGTTGTATTATAGGGCGATTGCAGCATAGCATAGTTCAGGGTAACTATGGGCCCCAGGGCATTGGCATTGTAACGATTGGGATCTTCCTCCATTTCCGTATGGTTATGTCCCACTTTTTTCACTCCTTCACCGGTGATTTCGGGATACATTACTACGTTCATATCCATCTGGTTAAGACTCATGTTCATACCCATGTCGTCCAGGTCGCCATTCATTTTCATCATATCATTCATCATCTTCATGCCCTCAAAATACTTGAGCCGGGGCAGGGGACCAGCAAATTGCCTGCTGCCCTCACCTATAAAATAGCTTGCCGATTGCGTACGGTCTTCTGTTGTGGCTATAAATTCATAGGCTTTACCTCCTTCCGGAATGGTCAACACCACGTCATAAGTTTCTGATACGGCAATGATCAGGCGGTCTACTTCTACCGGTACTACATCGTTGCCGTCACTGGCTACTACAGTCATTTTTCCGCCGGCATAGCGCAGCCAGAAGTAAGAAGAGGCTCCGCCGTTGGCAATGCGCAGGCGCACCTTGTCGCCAGCCCGCAACGGTTTACCGTCAATGCTTTTCAGGTCGGTGATGGAATTGCCGTTCATCAGTACCTTGTCATAATATACGTCGCTGACATCCATAGCCAGCATGCGTTTCCATTCATTGCCTAACTTGGTCTTAAAGTGCCCTTTCCTAATGGCTTCCACATAACTTTGCGTCGCCCCTTTCTTAATGGCAAACCAGTCGCTCGCGTTATGTAGCATCCGGTGCACATTTTCCGGTTTAAGATTAGTCCATTCGCTGAGCATAACCGGAACCGTGGGCAGATCGTCAATTCCTTTTCTGATGGTTATGTCCGCTGCCTTTTTGTGCATAATAAAATTGCCATACATGCCTATTTGCTCCTGCAAGCCCGAATGAGAGTGGTACCAGTGCGTTCCGTTTTGTATAACGGGAAAGCGGTATGTATAGGTGGCGCCCGGTGCAATAGGCATTTGCGTCAGCAAGGGTACGCCATCTTCCTTATTGGGCAGGAAAATGCCATGCCAGTGCAGAGATGTGCTTTCCTTTAAATGGTTATGCACAACTATTTCAGCCGTATCCCCTTCTGTAAACTCCAGGGTGGGCATAGGTATTTGCCCGTTTACGGCAATAGCTCTTTTTTCTTTGCCGGCATAGCGGACCAGTGTATCCCTTACATGCAGGTCGTAGCGCACTTTCTCTTGCGTATAGCCTGTTTTTGCGAAAAAAAAGGCCACCAAAGCCAGTAGAAGAATTCTTTTCTGACGGAGCATTGTACTGTGCATTTTATAAGGTGTGACAATTGCGGATTGAAAAAAGGCATCATATATGGACGATGTCTTGGGACTTATTGATTTGTTTCCACTACTTTGCCGCAGGTAAGCATAGCAGCGCCGTAATACGGGTTTTTAATATCCTTTTCCGTGCTGAGCCAGTTGGTCTTTTTCATAGGGCAGTACTGGTAATATACAGGCTGTTCTATTGTTTCAGAAGCTTTTACCAGGTTCCACATAATAGTAGATACTTCCTGTAACGCCGCTCTTTGTTGCTCAATAGTGCCGGCTTTATCCAGCTTTTCCGTAGCTTTCAGCAAGCCTGCCTTCTGTGCAAAGTTTTCTTCGTTTTTTACAGCTTGATGCAGGGTTGCGCCTGATGCTGCCGCTGCTTTATTATTGCTGTTCACCAGGGCATCTTTTACCTGCAAGTAATGTTCCAGTAAGCGATTTGTATTCTGGGCTTTTGCGGAAAGTCCTAATGACAATACCGTCATAACCAGGAGTAGCTTTTTCATAATTTTTATTTTTAGCGTAAAAATAATGCGTGCGTCTCGCTTTAAGCTGTTAGCGATTCCGCTTTAAAACCCGTTTTTTTAATAATATTCAGTATTTCTTCCACTCCGATGCCGTCTGTCTTCACTGTAAGGATTTTATCTTTGTTATTCGTGTCGACATGCCATTCTGTGATGCCAGCT
>JBEBWN010000411.1:0-3776 GCA_040392235.1 Taibaiella helva
TTGGGTGTACACCTCAGACAGGCCCAGGTAGGCATTGATAATATTGTCCTGTTTTCCTTTTTTTTCCGCCAACTGCAACCCTTCCAGGAGGTGTTGTTCTGCTTTACGATACCGCCCCATTTTCAGATAGATCATACCTATATTGTAAGATGCTTCGATAATATGATCAAAGTTACCCATCGTTTTTGCCAAAGTGTATCCTTTTAATGCATAAGGATAAGCCTGCATTACGGAATCCTGGCTGCTGAGTACTGCTGCAATCATGGAAGTAAGTTGAAAAAGAGGTTTGTGTTGTATTACCTGGGCCAGCTTCAGAGCCCGGTAAAGATATTGTTTGGCCTTTTCATATTGCCCGTTATCATAATAAACCACACCGATATTGCTTAGTTGGGCAATTACCGCGGCGGTATCTTTAAATTGCCAGGAAAGTTTTTCGGCCAGCACAAACCGTTCTATGGCTTTCTCGTAAGACCCTATGCGGCTTTGTATTGCCGCTAATGCAGATGTGGCCAATTTGATGGTAGCGTAATTGGTTTCGTTAATGAAGCGCAGATCACTAAGTACATTTTCATAATAATAAGAAGCGGAATCGTACTGTGCAGTTTGAAAATACATCCTGCCCATACTGTTTTTCAGCTTCCTGAGCTGATTCTGCTCTTCCGGCTTCTTGCCGTGGTACAAGGGCCGCGCCCCGGTGTACATTTTACTGATTTTCTGTAAATCCCCGTTACGTTCATACAATTCAGCCAGAAAAACATATTGCTTTCTCAAAAAATCTTCCTTTGCAAAATGGGTATGTAGCGTTATGGATTGCTCCAGGTAGCGTATAGCGCTGTCTGTTTGTTTATGATCATAATAATAAGCAATATTGTTTAACGCCTTGCCGGCGCCTTCGCGGTAACCCAGTTGCCGGGACAGTTGCAAAGCTGCGCGGTACAGTATAACGGCACTATCAGGTTGTCCGTTCATTATGCTGTTACCATAACGAATCAGATAATTAATATAGGCAGTGTCTGGCTTGTATGCTGCAGCACGCTGGTTTGTAATTCCCGTATATACTTCCTGAGATTTTGCCGTTCCGGAAATGCAGCATAATACTATTAAGAACCAGCTAAACAAAAAGTTGCCGCATCGTCCACCTGCCTGGTTGCAACGATCCTTAATATTATCTTTTATCCGTGTTTTTACGTAGAGTTTCCGTAAAAACACCGGATTATATAAATCCGTGCTATTTCGCATAGACCAAAAGCATATTGTTTTTAGGTTTGCAGTAAACAATATAAACGATAAATATAAAGACAGTTTCAATGAGCTCAGCAGCTAAATATTGGACAAATTTAAAAACCAATATATGGGGAATGGCCTCATTGTTATTTATCGTAATCAGTTGTTGTACCCTAGCCTATGTTTTGCGACCGGCAAAACCGGTATCCTATGAAATCCGTCATAGAAAACCGCTCCGTAAAATACAGGATTCGCT
Organism: Taibaiella helva; assembly: GCA_040392235.1. Lineage (GTDB taxonomy): Bacteria > Bacteroidota > Bacteroidia > Chitinophagales > Chitinophagaceae > Taibaiella > Taibaiella helvus_A. The sequence goes on from JBEBWN010000411.1 coordinate 1,481, forward strand.
TTATAAGTTTAAAAATGACAAAGTAAAATTCTACTACCAACAAGTTCCGTTCGACGCCCCAGCCTACCGTACAGGCCAGGAATCCAATCTTATGGAATAAAAGTCCGTAAAACATTTTAATTGACTAAAAAAATATAAAAAAAATGACAAACCATTTACATTTAAGGCAGATAGTATTGCTGTGTGCTTTTATTTTATGTTCAGGACGTCTGCTGGCACAGCAATTTGAGTGGGCAAACCATTTCGGATCGGTGGGCGACTTCTATGGTAGCTATGCCTACGCTAATGCAGCAGATGACTCCGGAAATGTCTATACCACTGGTTTGTTCGCCGCACAAAAAGACTTTGATCCGGGCTCAGGCACCACTACACTGATATCCAATGGAAGCTGGGACGTTTTCCTGTTAAAGCAGAACACCAATGGTGATCTTTTATGGGCCAGGAGTTTTGGAGGCAGCAGCACCGATGAAGTTCATGCTATGGCTGTTGATGATTCGGGCAATGTATATGTTACCGGTATGTTTTGGTCCGGTACAATGGATCTTAATCCCGGGCCGGATACCAACTGGGTTGTTTCCAAAGGAGGATATGACATATTCATTGTGAAACTGGACAAAAATGGCAACTATGTATGGGGCAGAACAGTAGGTGGCCCCGCTTCCGAGGCCGGCGATGGTATCGCCGTCAGCCCGAAAGGCGATGTATATATTACCGGCGCCTTCCGCTATCTTAACAATACAAGCGGCGATGTTGATTTTGATCCCGGACCAGGGGTGTCGAACCTGGCAAACAAAGGCGGAGCGGATGTCTTTCTCCTCAAACTGAACGCAGCTGGTAACTTTGAATGGGCCCGTTCCTGGGGAAATAACTCTGTCGACAATGCCCAGAGCGACGGCGGAAGATCTGTAACATTGGACCGGTACGGCAATGTATATGTTACAGGCGCGTTCTACAACACGGTGGATTTTAATCCCGGATCCGGTGTTCATAACCTGACCGCTACCGGAGACGCAGATATGTTTATTTCAAAATTTAACGATCAGGGTGACTTTATATGGGCTACCACCGCCGGTGGCAATGGTAGTGATTGGGGCACTTGCATTAAAGCCGATCAATATAACAACCTGTATGTTATAGGTGATTTTACAGATCAGATGAATGTAAAACTGCTTTCCGGAAATACCACTATCACCTCCAAAGGCGCTGCAGACGTAGCCTATTACAAACTGGATACAGCCGGTAATATATTATGGACAAAGTCGCTGGGCGGAACCGGTACCGAAAATGCCCGCGATATGGATATTGACGCCGCAGGATATTTGTTTAGCACGGGATTATATAACAATACTATAGATTTTGCGGCGGGATCGGGTATCGCCTCCATTACGTCCAATGGCGGCAGCGATATGTTTATTGTAAAGATGGATAGTAGCGGATCGTATCGATGGGCAAAAAGCATCGGCGGCACCAGCAACTGGGACGACATGCATGGTATTGCTGTTGACAACAGGGGTGGTATTTATATTGCCGGTGGTTTTCCTGGAAAAATTAATTTCGATCCCTGGACCAATAACAAAGAAATGACCGCTACGGGTTCCTGGGACATCTTCGTGGTCAAATTTTTCGAATGTATCAAAGCAGTGGCCCCTGCCACCATTACCGGCGCCGACTCTGTTTGCTTCTATAGTCCTTACACCTATAACGTATCCCCCGTAGCAGGGGCACTTTCCTACACCTGGGCATTGCCCGATGGCTGGACTGGTATTTCGGCAACGAACACCATAGACCTTACAACAGGCAACGAAGGTGGATTCATTAGTGTCCGTGCTAATGGCGTATGCGATACCAGTACCCTATTTGAATTTGAAGTGAAGGCATTAATGCCCGAGGTGGATATAAGGGTTAATAACTTCGAACTGAGCACTACCAACACCGACCAGTATGAAAGCTGGCAATGGTATCTTAACGGGAACCTGATTAACGGGGCTGATAAAGCTACGTATGCTGTAACTGAAAATGGCGACTATAGCGTAATTGTTTCGGCCAGAGGCTGTTACGACACAGCTTATTATACGGTAAACAACGTAGGCATTGATAACAATAAGCATAGTCAAACAAATCCGGTTTCCATAGCACCCAACCCGGCGACGGATTATATCCAGGTCCATACTTTGAGGAATGTCATATTGATATTAACTGGTATCGACGGACGAACATTGGTACAAACGAAGGATACGACCATTTCGCTAAGGGCATTTGCTAAAGGGGTATACCTGCTACACGTAGTGGGTGAGCA
>JBEBWN010000412.1:0-3759 GCA_040392235.1 Taibaiella helva
GCTGGCGCATTTGCTCGTAATCCGGAATTTGCTGCAATATTTCCGGATGAGACTCCATCAGTATACCCATATTCATCTTAACAATAGAAAAGGCCACCATCACCTCATCGTGCAATTGACCACCGATACGGTTCCGCTCCTGTTCTTCTATCCTGATCATATCATTCAAATGGTCTATCTTCTGGTTTTGCTCCCTGATAAGGGTAGCCTGCATGCGCTTTTTTTGTCTTTGTACCAACAGAACCGCAAACAGCAGCACCAACATACCAAAGCTGGACAAGAGCACTATCCAAAAGTTTTTCCGGGCCAGTTTTTGCTGTGCACCAAGCAATTTTACGCTTCGATCAAAGATTTCTTTATCTTTCTCTACGGTCCGGTAACGCGTTTCTAACTGGTGGACAATCTTGCTGTTTTCTATTTTATGGAGCGTATCAGCGGTTCTTTCCAGCAGGAAATAGTATTTATAAGCATTGTAATAGTCGCCCAGCGAGTCATAAAGACGCGACAAATTGCCGTAGACATCACGGGCGAGAACGATGTCACGGTCTTTCTTTGTTGGCGCAATGAGTGCTAACGCCTGGTACAGATGCTCCCGGGCCTGCTTGAAATTTCCGTTTGCGATATAGGCACTGCTTAAATTATTTAAATGATAACTATAAAGCCGCTCCCCGGGGCGGCTCAGTTTTAATGCCTGTTTAAAATGTATTATAGCATCTGGCACTTTATGGGTCTCTAGGCAAACCAGGCCCCACAGCATTTCCTGCCTTTGCTTTGCGGGGATATATATGCCCGTATCGCGATCATTAGAGCTACCGAGGCTAACCCTTTTAAGATAATGGACTGCCGAATCATATTTATGCTGTATAATACAATACCAACTCAGGTTCTGGTAAACGCCCGCCAGTAATTGTTCCTTTCCTGCATCTTTTCCCAAAGAAATTGCCTTTTCCAGGTAATAACGCGCTTTGACATATTGGTTGATATCCAGTAGCATCGTGCTCACGTTAGTATAAACAATAATTATTTTTTCAACCGGGGGTTTGGGGTCCTCTGCTCCTTTTTCCAATGCCTTTTCATAATAATACATAGCGCTGTCCATACTGCCCCTGATATGAAATGTAGTACCACTCTTCATTAAGCCGTAAAAAGTTCCGGACTGCTCCAAAAAATCTGCCTTTTTACCGGAGTTGTACACAGCTTTGGCGGTTAATAATGTCTCTTCCTGCGTGCCTTCAGGCATCGCAGGATCATACATATTGCTAACTGCAGGCATTTCCCTACTATAAGGCGTTTGCCCCCTCGTATCTTGGGGCAAATGCAAAAGGACTACAATTAATATACATATAAAATAACGACACATAACTAAGAACTGGTTTATACCTAATGGTAAATACTGCATCCTTATTCCACTCAAAAGTTCTGGAACAGGGGTATCTTCCACCAACCTACCCCATTTTTGCACTGCGGGTATTCCAGCCTGGCAAGTTTAGGATAAATTCCGTAAACACTTTCTGAACACCGCAGAAAAGCAATATTAAACTTGTCACCCGGTAAAAGGTCATCTTTTGCATTGAAAAAAACTATTGGACGACATACAAAACTCTTTAAACATTGTAAATATATACTCAATTTAAGGAACAGGCATAACAGAGTGTTTTCACTCTGTCTGTAAAATAGAGTGTTTTCTAAAAGCAGATTCGAAAAAATCCGGCTAATATTGTGTTACCCGAATCGATATAATGTATTTGTCTACCTTAATTAAATTTACGATGAAGAAGCATTTTTTACTTTCTATTACCTTCAACTTATCTTTTGTTTTTGCACTGCTTGCCCAAGGCCCTTATTACAATCAAACGCCTGAATTCTTAAATGCCAACAGAATCTGGCCTATCGGAGGCATGGCGGCACTCAACTTCCGGACTTCGCCGCCCACCGTTTCCTTATCACTGAGTATTGCAGGCAACAATCCGCACGAGGGCTTAGCCGCAGCTTCTGACCCTCTTTCCGGTAAACTGCGGTTTTACTCAGACGGGGTCCAGGTTTGGGATACCAATAACCAGGTAATGCCCCATGGAGATAGTTTACTCGGACAGGGAAGCGGCCGCTTGGGCAGCGGCTTTGCCGGCAGTGCACTGAAAGGCACCTGTATATTACCTATACCCCATGAGCCGGAAAAGTATTACTTATTCTCAATGAATGATGGCGGAAATACCAGTCCCGACGGAAGAGGAGGCTCGCCCAAAGGCTCCTTATTTTATAACGTAGTCGATATGCGTTTAAATGGTGGTCTCGGCGATATCATAGCAACACAAAAAAACATACTGCTAAGCCAGGAAAGTATGAGCGAATTTATTCTGCCCATTGCCGGTAACTGTGGCAATGAAGACCTTTGGATTGTTACCCATAAAGCCGACAGTGCCGTAATATATGCCTACCGGATTACAAAAGACTCCTTAGCTACTACGCCGGTAAGATCTGAATACAAAAAATATGAATCGTCACTTTCTCTCTCTCCCTGGGCCGATGCCGTTGTTTCGCCAGACAGGAGCATGGTTGCATTTAACTTTGCTACAGGAATGGGCCCAACAGCTAAAACACAATGTATCTTATTTCATTTTGACGCAGAAACCGGCCGCTTTTCAGATGCCCTCTTGATTGCCAAAGACGAAATAGAACCCAAAACATTCGGAGGCTCCGCTGTTGCCTTCTCTCCTGACAATAAAAAATTATTCCGGGAAGACGCTATTACCTGGCAATATAAAGCTTTGTTCCAATATGACATTAGTCGTTACGATTCAACAGCTATTAATAATTCTGGTATTTTAATAGATACTTTCCCCGGCTCCTCCAATTTCAGCACCATGCGCTTATACAACGATACTATTTATTATGTAAGCTTTGAAGGGACTGCCGTATCTACCATTAATAATCCCAACGGCACAGGCGCAGACTGCGGTTTTCAACCCGATGTCATTGCCGTAAATTCTTCAACAGTCGATTTGCCTTCAGAGATAGTCTATCCGTTCTACCCGGATTCGGCTTATGCCCTTGTCACAGATACCTTAATCTGCAAAGGCTGGACTGAAGGTATCCGGTTGGCATCGCCCCTGCTAAAAGAGGGCTACCAGTACACATGGAGTACAGGCAGCATGGACACGGCCATCTTGATAGAGCAAGCTGGTACTTACTGGGTTGAAACAAGAAAGGAAAACTGCAACTATAGCGTAGATACCTTTATCATCAGCGGCGCTGAGCTCATTAAACCGGAGATCAGCATTAATGTACATGAACTATCCACGCCGCTACCTTACGATCAGTACCAGTGGATGTTGGATGGCAAAATAGTAGAAGGCGCCACAAAAAGTGTTTATAATGCTGATGTTAACGGCGATTACCAGGTAATCGTTGCCAATAAATATGGTTGTACCGATACTTCTGCCATATATAAAGTTACCAACGCATCATCCATTCGAAAACAAACGGCTTCTTTCCCCATAACGATATATCCCAACCCGGCAGATGATGTCTTATTTATTAAGGCACCCCAGCCCGTAGATATCCAGATATACGGCATAGATGGACGGTTATTGCATTCTGAAAATCAAACCCGCAAAGTCGCGACAGGTAACCTGGCTAATGGTCTGTACCAAATAAAGATATGGCACAATAAACAATTAATGTCAACCATGAAGCTCAACAAAACAGGAAAATAATGCTATCTCCCTCTATGATTCCTAATTGCTAAACGAGACAGGCCGT
>JBEBWN010000413.1:0-3751 GCA_040392235.1 Taibaiella helva
AATAATATATCGGATCCGTATTTTCATTCCTTTAGCTGGACATCCGGTGATGGTACCAGCACGACAGAGCGTAATTTTAGCCATCGCTATTTCGGTGAGGGCAGCTATACCCTTACCCTTAGAGCCGCGGGCAACAAGTGCGTGGATTCTATAGCGAAACAAGTACTTGTCGATCCCCGGTTTTTGAACACTTTTGTAACACATGCGGATAGTCTATGCGTGGGGGAAACCATCGACTTTACGGTAAGCGATCCTGGCTATACCACTACCGGTGTTACGTGGGATTTCGGAGACGGTCATCGTTCCTCGTTCAATCAATTATTGCCTCTGCAACATGCCTATGAATCGGCTGGACTATATAGCCTGCAACTGCGTTCACAATTCCGTACCTGCCCCGATACCAGCTTTCAGCAAAGCCTGTATGTAGAGGCATTACCCCTGGTTGATCTGGGGCCCGATCGGGCGTTATGTTTCCCTGACGGAAGTATAACGCTATCAAATACCATATCAGTTCCCGCTAATAAATACCGTTATTATTGGAATACCGGAGACACAACGGCGCAACTGACAATACGCCGTCCAGGAACCTATCAGCTTGCTATCCGTACAAAGGAGTTGGGCTGTACAGGGGCATCTGAAGTGATAGTAAATAAAAGATGCTATGTAGACATTCCCAATGTATTTACCCCCAACGGCGACGGCCATAACGATTATTTCTTTCCCCGCCCGTTATTGGCTAGCGGCATTATAAGTTGGAGGATGCAAATCTTCAACTCATGGGGGCAAATGGTATTCGATAGTCATTTGCCGGAGGGTAGGGGTTGGGACGGTACGTACAACCGGCAACAGCAGCCTGAAGGAGCCTATGTCTATAAAATTGTCTTACAAACGGCCAATCAGCAATCAGAAGTGTACCGGGGCAATGTTACCCTCTTACGCTAGCAGGCTTGCTGTTAACGTAGATAGCTACAACCCTTTTTGCTGTAACCCTGGGACCTTGTCAAGCGTACTTTTTTAATTTATTACCTCGTCGTTAATTGCTCATCAACCTGTTGCCGGTTGTTGGATGTACCTTTTTGCTTTTGACGGGAGGCCAGGAATGTAATAGACTACTGCCTGGTAGCTACCGGCCGGTAATAATATGATAGCATACCATACGACAGATAGTTTGATGTTTAATGTGACAATCACTCAATTATTCAGATCTTTTTTTCTTTTATTAAAACTTAAATATTCAAAATGAAAACATTTACCAAAAGTATGATGGGGCTTGCAGGCCTGCTGGTATTAGGATGGAGCGCCAAAGCCCAAATGAAGGAATGCGATTTATCTTTAAGTATTATATCGCCGCTTGACTATTCTAAAGTCGCTTTCGGCGATTCGGTTTCTGTGGAAATGGAGTTGAAGAACAATGGTAAAGATGCTGTTTCTACTACAGATACCTTGTATTTCGGCATAGAAGGCAGTAATATCGTATTTCACTATCATGGCTTAACTATACCACCGGGTGGGGTTGAAGCCTTGTCTAGTCCCATTCGTTTTGTTAATCAATTCGAAAATGGAATGGAGATGACCGTTTGTATGCTCATCCTGGATCAAAAAGACGTAAGCTTCACAGAGTTGGCACCCAATGGGGTAGACAGTATAGATGTACCGGTCGCGGTTACCTATAACGATCCCGAGGGCGATAATAATTTTGGTTGTGTTACCCTTACAATGGACGCCCAACCGAAAACTTCTGTAACTACTGTTTCCAAACAACGCTACTTAAATATATATCCTAATCCGGCAAATGATTTTCTTAACCTGGATATGCCGGAGCTTCATGCACAAAACGCAATGATTACCGTTCGTGATATTACCGGCAGAGTTGTAATGGAACAAAATTATAAGGGTCTCAGCACTATGTCGTCTACCTTAACGATCAATATCGCTCCTTTGCGTAGCGGGTTGTATTTTGTTGAGCTGAACACGGGCAATACATCTGTTGTTGGAAAAGTGAATATACAATAACATTTTTAGCCAAATTCATACCTTGGTTTTATTCAGTGGCGGCAGGCATTTGTCCTGCTGCTCTTCTATTGTAAGTTCAATTATTTGTAATGGTTGTGTTACGCGAATTTTGTTCTTTTTTGTGCCTTATTCCCCTGCTGATTTTTATTCGCTGCTACACTTTACTGTACCCCGTTTCGGGTCATACACTGGGCATATAAAGTACTATCGGAATAGGTCATAAAATTGCAAGCTTTGCGGAGTATAAATAGGTTGAACATAGCAAAAAGACAGACTTCTACAAACCCGGTCACCAGGAAAGTGGAAGTGTATTGTTTTTTTTGGGTTGGTAAAATTGCCGGATCGGAATTGTGTTGTCCTTTATTCGTTCGAACTGGGGGGCGTGTTGTTCCCTTTCTGCAATGGATGGTTAGTACTACATTTGCCGGTCCGGAGATCGGGTACCATCGACCGTAGACTCCAGCCTGCGCTCAATGGAGTATATTTATTACGTAAATAAATGTTATGCTATGGCATTATACTGGAAAAAAATAATTAGATGTGCTGTTATTGCATCTACCTGCCGTATATTCAACTCGGTAGTAACTCTGGTATTTTGCTTTTGCTCTTTTTCTTCTTACGCTGTTGACACGGTTAAAATCAGTATTGCTTATAGTCAGCATCTGAACCAAGCCGATACTTATTTGAACAATCAGGGAATAGAATATGACAGCGTTCTTTGCATCCCTATTTTGTGCCTGAAAAAGGGAGGACATATGGATACTTGTACACAGCGTTTTATAGATCTTATTGATTTTGAAGTACGAGGCTATCAGAATATATTGTATAAGGAGGGCAGCAATCTCGTCATTACAGAAATTGGCGAACCCGGACCCAGTTATCCCCCTTTCTATATCTCGTATGGAAATCAAAAAGTGGAAGCTTCAATATATTGGGTGTTATCAGACGCGGAAAAACAACAGTTTAAAGAGGGGATTTTTCGATATAAAAACGATAACAATGCCTTTGTTTTTCTTTTAATTGGATTTGATGGCTTCTGGAGCATTGAACATAACCAGTTATATAAATTGCATTTAAAGAAAAGGGGGAGAGTACGGAAAGAATTTTATTACGACTTCTTGTACCGGTTTTACTACAACAAGTATAAAGTAAATGACTTGATTAAAGGAGAATTGCTGACTGGGCATTACGGACTACCTTGTCCGGAATTTTCAAAAAAGAAAAGCGAATGGATTGAGTTAAGCCTGGACTAGATGTTTTTCAATGGGGGATTATTTATAAAATGCTAATTTTAAAACTTCATAGATGAAGTTTTAAAATTTTTAATCGTATTTATCTTACCCATAATACATACAAGTGGCCCAACCTGTATTTAGATGCATTATCGCTTGGGCAATCCTGTACAATAGCACTTATAGATCAACTTGACAGAGAGTATTTTCGAAAAGAGGAAGCGGAACCGCGAACCGATATTTCGTTAGCGCAATTGCCTGATGGGCTTTATTACATCTTAATATGGCGGGGAACTATTTATCTTACTTGCCAGCCTGGTTTAATAAGCCGCCACGGGTTCGGTACAGTTGCTCCGGATGCTTATCTGGTTGTAGGAATAGCGCTTCCATTAGCCGGGCGCAGTCATCAAGACGCTACAAGTGGGCGGCCGCGATTATATAACGCCCGACTCGCATAACGAGGCGCTTAAAGAAAGCAGACGAAAGAGACGCATATAAATACACCT
>JBEBWN010000414.1:0-3744 GCA_040392235.1 Taibaiella helva
AAATAGCGTGACAGATAAGGATGCAGGATCATTAGTGGTTAGAAATCCATGCTGTTTTAGTTTGCGTTCCTACCGCCACAGTAAAGCATGAAGCGGTCTCTGTCCCGATGAGCTGCGTATGCCTTTGGTCCTCGGACGGACCGCCCGATGAACGCGTCCATGCCGACCTTGTGGAGGCATTCCCCGAGGATGGATAGAGTACTTACAGGTACTAGGCTGCTGCAAAGGCAGGACCGGCAAGACCAGGCGGGATATCTCCACTGCGGTTTCCTCTTCGCTGCAAACAGCGAAAGCTTCGGTCGATATGGCGGAAATGACTGGAAAAGGAGAAACGGCATGGCCGTAAGAGTAAAAAAGCCGGCACCGCCCCATCAACGCGTCACGTCGACGTCCTTATTTTTACAAAAAACGATAGCATAATGACGGGGTATTCAAGCGTTAAAAGAATAGTGTCATTGGCACTAAGGCATTCCAATTCCTGCAGTATGCGATTACCATTATTATCATAGCTGATCCTACTAACCTCTTGTAGAAAAATCACTTAAATTTTCTCTTAGTCTGGATTCGAGCTAAGCCCTGTCTACAATATCCGGAACATTTAAAGGAATATAAAACTGCGCCCCAAGAATTACCCAAGCAGGATGTCGTAAACTTGTTTTTATAACATACAGACTCGTGAACAGTAATTCAGAGGCCGTTGTTGGACCTTTAATTGGTGATCAAAATCGCAACGGATAGAAACAAAATATGAGTTATATTTCATTTAAATGAATTTGCTATTATATAGTTCAGATCGGGCTACTGTCAACACATCTATCGCATCAAAGTTATATTACCTTGAAATAGCTCCCGGCCATCGCCCGCCATCAGCTCTAACCGGTAAAGATATACACCTTCCGGCTGTTCTATCCCATTGTAGCGACCATCCCAACCCCGTCCATCCACCTGTCGGGTTTCGTACAAAAGTCGTCCCCAACGGTTCCGGATTTGCAGATGGACCACAGAAATGCCGCTACTCAGCAATTGCATGGGAAAGAAATAGTCATTAAAGCCATCACCGTTGGGGGTAAAAGCATTGGGTATATCTAGATAGCAATCTTTACGCACCGCAATTGTTGCGCTGCTACTACAACCTAAGGGTTGATTACTTATCGTAAGTTCGTATTGTCCGGGATGCTTTATTGTAATACTTTCGGTAGTATCGCCATTGCTCCATAGAAATTGTTGCCGGGCTTCCACAGCCGGAATCTGGTTCATTAACCTGATCGGCCCACTATTCAGTCAAAGGCTGGTATCACCCAGGTTAACCACAGGCAGGGAGGCTACATAAACCGTATCGCTATAAACCGATTCGGGACAAGTGCGAAACTCTAAACGACGAGTCACCAGTAGCATACCAGCAGCGGTATAGGCATGTACGATATTGGTATCTTCCGTCGCAGTCAAGCCACTTTGATCGCCGAAATTCCAGAACTGATTTATAACTGTAGGGTTGTTATGGGCATAGAACGTGACAGGCTGCCCCATACAAATGCTGTCAGGTTGGATATAAAAATAGGCAGGATAAGGCGCATCCACGGTCACTTTTAGCCGGGCGGTATCGGCACAGATTCGCCCATTACCCACCAAATTGACAGTGTAGATGCCAGGACTGGTATAGCTATGGACCGGTTGCCGGTCAGAAGAAGAAGCCTCATCTCCGAAAGACCAGATAAAAACGTCGAAATAAGTACCGGAGCTATTGTTGAATGTAAGGGTATCGCCGGCGCAAACGACAGTATCTACTTCGAATGATACCCGGTCTTCAATTTCGGGCATATCGAAATACAATATGGTATCACAGGCACCGGTGCTGATCATAAGGCTATAGCGGCCTGCCGCCAACTGCGCTACGGTATCGCCAAGCGATAATATAATATTAGCACTATCACGCCAGGTATAGCGGTAGCCCACCGTATCACCGGGATAGGTATACACATAAGCCCTGCCATTGGCTATACCGGCGCAACTGGTATCCATTTTAATATGGGGTAAGACACCATTGGGAAAGCCAACAGTAAAACTGTCGGTACGGTAAGTACAAGGCGCCGTATAATAGCTCACCCAGTAGGTACCCGGGCTGTCTGCTATATTAAAAGATCCCGGCTGACTATCGTTCCATAAAAAGTTCCAGCCTGAACTATCGCCCGGACGGATAGTAAGGCTAGTCGCAAAACAGGGAGCTGTAATAAGCTGTGCATTGTACAAAGTATCTTTTGAGATAACAGGCACGATATTGGGCAAGGCACGTGCAAAAAGCTTATCATTAAAAGTAAGTGCCTCTGCCCTGTATTGACAGGCAATTCCCTGTAGGTTGGGGCGATCAATGCTACCCAATTTCGAAAACTGCTGTGTATTATAAGGAGCATTAAAATAAATTCGCTGATCTGGTCCCAACTTCATATAACTATTGCTCCCTATCCGGCCAATTTTTGTCTGAGAGCCATTTATCAAAATTGGGTCTCCCAAACTAAGATCATACTGATAAATTTGCTCGCCACCATTGACGTACAATTTTGAGTTATCCGGCGCAAAACAACCCGTACCGGTGGCCTCAGGCTTGAAAAGCAGCTCGCCGACCAAACCGCTAGCCGGATTAAAGGAAAAAACACCAGCATTTAAGAAAATCTTTCTCCTGTCGGGCGACAATGTAATAGTTGATTCCGATAAGCCTGGAATCGCCGAAAGTATGGGTACCGGGTTAATACCTTGGTTGTCGATATTAAATGCTTTCAGAGAGAAAGGATAACTTCGGCGTGCAATAGCCAGCAACCATATATTGCAATGATCGCCGGGTACGGCTGTAACAGATTCCGTACAATTAGAATCCAGCAGGATACCTTTTTGACCCGGAAAAATATCGCCCAGGCCATTATTTAAACGCATATCGACCACACTATAATACAGGCGACCGGAATTACTGTTCAATTCGCTTTCCGTCATCGAAAATATATAGTACAGGTTCGGGCTATCCGGCAGAGGAACGATAACCGTACCTTGCGCCGAACTGGAGGTAGCCGTTATATTATTATAGGTAAATCCGGTAAGGTTGCTACCATTCGGCATCAAGTTGCCATTGCGATCCCAAACCAACGAACCTTCTGTATAAAATAAAAGCATTCCCTTCTCGTTGCAAACAGAGGCATTAGCTTCCCCGAAGCCCTCAATAGCAGTAGGTATCGCAACAGGTCGGCCTGTATTAAAATCAACGCCGCGTTGCGTTTCAAAAACCCATACATTCTCGTACTGCGCCCACAAAAATGTAGTTGACCATAATTGCATATTGAGCAAAACAAAGAAAATATTTCTCACAACAAAATAATATCTAGGCATCAATTGCCCCGTGTTGGTAACAAGCACCAGACAACCGACGTATTAATAAAAACCAGTGAATACTATAGCCCGACCAGCTTTTGATAACAGATAATATGGCCCACATTATCACTCACCTGCATATAGTAGATGCCTTTAGGCAAGCTTTTGAAGGACATATTGCGGACCTGCCTCATTTCACTTACAACCCTGCCCGACATATCAAGAAGTAATAGATTCACGGGTGTTGCCGACTGAACATATATTTGTCCATGGTTGGGATTAGGATAAATATGAATAGCGTCGATTAAACCGGCATATCCATCCAGTTTTACATTATCTATAAGGTAATTATCAGAGGTGTCGATACAACCTTCCGCATTCGAAACCATT
>JBEBWN010000415.1:0-3738 GCA_040392235.1 Taibaiella helva
CCGGGGAAACGTTTGACGATATTTTGTAGTTGGGCTACCAGTTCGGGCAATTGGCGTTTTTTTAGGGTCTTTGGCCGGGGCCCCGCGGTCAGACCGGCAGCATCTGCGTCCAGATCGGCGCTTGCCAGCAGGTAAGCGATCTGTGCAGAGGCAGGTTCTGCCCTATACTTTTGTTCCAGGCGACCAAGAGCTTCTTTGTAGAGTTGCTTTTTCTGTGGATTGGTTGAACGATTATAAGCAAAAGTCAGTCTTTGCAGATCCGCGTCAATTAATGCATCGGGGCGGGTGTCTTTCAAATGGGCTGAGATAAGATCCTGGAACAGGCGTAATAGTCTGAAGGTCTTAGCTTCAGGGTCTTTTATTTTTATCATCAGTTGGCTGAAGTGTTCTGCATCGGCAAACCAATAATCACCGGTTACATCGAATTGAGCAGCTGGCTTGATCAGGTCTTTTTCGTCATTGGCAAAAAAAGAAATCGCCCGGAAGGCCAGCAGATCATAAAGGCTGGGCCGTAACAGGCGTGTGTTTTTTCCCTCCAATAGCAGGGGGGCGTATCGTTCTACGGCAATTTTTTGTAAATATTCTTTTTGTTCTAACGAGGCCTCGTAAAGGCGACCAGTTTTTTGTAGTAAGGCGGTTGCATCCCAGGTTTCGATATCATCCGGTTCCATGCCCGGCATTGCGGTGCGGCTATGAAGCTTCCAACGGTTATTCTGATAATAATTCCAGTACAATCCTGCTGTAATGCTTTGCCATAAAGCGAGTTCGGCACCCGAACTTGTCCGGATATAGTCCTCTGCTTTCCGGATGTTCAGCGTGCCGGCGTTTTCTTCGGTTTGTTGCGCAGTGCTCATCAAAAAGAGTTGCGCTTTAATTGTTTCCGGCGTGTTTTTACGGGCTATGGCATCCTTCAGTATTTTTTCTACAATAAGATTGGCCGATTTGGGTAGTCCCTGGGACAGGAAGGAATCTGCCGTAACCCAATTTTTCTTATACATATCGGGATGTTGTTTGTCTTGTGCCGGAAGTAAAAATGGAAATATGCTTAGCCATAAAAAAAACAGGGCACGATAACTGCGAAATAACATAGATTGATTTTTAATATAGACAGTATACATTTCTATGATACCGATTGTTTACAAAGTAAAATAATGATGCGCATAAATCCATGATTGCACAATTGTTCTATGTATTTTACTTATCTTCATGTATTGACGGATAGACGGTATTTTTTAACAATTCGGGAATCATGAAATGGACCTACGCTCTGCATTATGCTTTTTCTTCGCTTTGCCAACTCTTTTATCCCCGGTTTTGCGCCTCCTGCGGAGCCGGCTTTCAGGGCGAAGAAGAGGTGCTTTGTTTGCATTGCCTTATGGCGCTTCCTTATACGGGGCACTATCAAGCCGGCGATAATGCGGCCTTACAAATTTTTACAGGACGGATTTCCGTAGAACGCGCCAGCTCATTTCTATACTTTACCCGGAATGGTATAGTGCAAAACTTATTACATCAGCTTAAATACAAAGACCGGCAGGACATAGGTTTGTTTCTCGGACGGTTGTTGGGAGAAGAGTTAGCGAAGCAGGACTGGTTTTATGATATAGATGGTATTATAGCAATACCCTTACACCGAAAAAAAAGAAATACAAGGGGATATAACCAGGCCGACTGTGTGGCCAGGGGTTTATCAGAGGCTTCGGGCGTTCCCGTATTAAAAGGTATCCTGGTTCGAAAACGGAATACCCGTAGCCAGACGCGTAAAACCCGCTTGGAACGTATGGAGAACATGGAAGATGTTTTCCTCTTAAAGTGCAAAACGGCGTATAAGCATATCCTTCTGGTCGATGATGTACTGACTACCGGCGCCACGCTGGAGGCTGGCGCAAAGGCGCTGTTGCAAAACGCAGGTACCCGGGTTAGCATTGCTACACTGGCCCTGGCATCGTCCTGAAAGGGAAGGGGAACTGCCTGTCGGGAACGAGGTAATAAGATCATAATTTTCCCTTCCATCCATTACAGATATTCTCAATTTTAGTGTACTTTTGCGCCCGGTATAGATATTTTGTTGTCTCTACATTTAAATTACTACTTCATTTTTTGCATCAATGCCATTAGACACTTCTATTAAGTCCGTATTAATTATTGGCTCCGGCCCTATTGTGATTGGTCAGGCCTGTGAATTTGACTATTCCGGCTCGCAG
Source organism: Taibaiella helva (assembly GCA_040392235.1). Classification (GTDB taxonomy): domain Bacteria; phylum Bacteroidota; class Bacteroidia; order Chitinophagales; family Chitinophagaceae; genus Taibaiella; species Taibaiella helvus_A. The sequence continues at coordinate 2,205 of JBEBWN010000415.1, forward strand.
GCTGCCAGGAGTTTGAGAGAAGAAGGTATTAAAGTTACCTTGATTAACTCTAACCCGGCGACGATTATGACAGATACGATAGTTGCCGATAAAGTATACTTATTGCCGCTGACAGCGGAGAGTATTGAGCAGATTCTCCAGGAAAATGATATTGACGCTGTATTACCGACGATGGGAGGGCAGACAGCTCTGAACCTGGCAAAGGAATGCGAGGAACTGGGACTCTGGGAAAGTTATAAGGTAAGGCTTATAGGAGTAGACATTAAAGCAATTGATAAAGCCGAAGACAGGGACTTGTTCCGAAATTGGATGCTGGAAATGAATATTCCGGTTGCACCGGCCAGAGTGGCTAATTCCATGCTGGAAGGTAAGGAATTTGCACAGGAAATCGGTATCCCCCTGGTAATACGCCCGTCCTTTACCCTTGGTGGTACCGGTGGCGGTTTCGTTAAACATAAAGACGAATTGGAGGCTGCCCTGGATGCCGGATTAAAAGCATCACCCATACATGAAGTATTGGTAGAAAAGGCAGTATTGGGCTGGAAAGAGTTCGAATTGGAATTGTTAAGGGACAGTGCAGACAACGTGGTTATTATTTGTACCGTCGAAAATTTCGATCCAATGGGTATTCACACCGGCGACAGCATTACGGTTGCACCGGCAATGACCCTCAGCGATACAGCATTCCAGTTGATGCGTAATACCGCCATCGATATGATGCGTAACCTTGGTAATTTTGCCGGAGGTTGTAACGTTCAGTTTGCTTTAAATCCCGAAACTGAAGAAATTATTGCTATTGAGATCAATCCGAGGGTAAGTCGCTCATCAGCGCTGGCGTCCAAAGCCACGGGTTATCCTATCGCTAAAATTGCGGCCAAACTTGCGATAGGCTATCGTCTGGATGAACTGAAAAACCAGATCACACAAACGACTTCTGCTTATTTTGAGCCTGCCCTGGATTATGTTATCGTTAAAATGCCCCGTTGGAATTTTGATAAATTCAAAGGTGCAGACGATACATTGGGTCTGCAAATGAAATCAGTAGGAGAAGTAATGGCGATAGGCCGTACTTTTCCCGAAGCCTTGCAGAAGGCTTGCCAGAGCCTGGAGAATAATGCTACAGGCTTAACCTCGATCAGTCGCAGCAAAATGCGCCCTGAAGAATTGATGGATTACCTGAAACGACCCACCTGGGACCGGATTTTCAGGATCAAGGAAGCGCTGCAGGCCGGCATTTCAATTAAAACCATCAGGGAATTGACCCAAATTGACCGCTGGTTCCTGTACCAGATTCAGGATATCGTTAGTGTGGAGCAAACCTTGCAGACATACCATCACCTGGATAAGGTGCCTACCGAGCTGTTGCGTCAAGCAAAGCAAATGGGCTTTAGCGATGAGCAAATAGCAGAGTTGGTTAAAGATTGTACTGATGAGGAAGTTTACCAGAGAAGAAAAGCGGAAGGCATTGTTCGTGTTTTTAAGATGGTGGATACCTGTAGTGCTGAATTTGAGGCAAAAACACCTTATTATTACA
>JBEBWN010000416.1:0-3720 GCA_040392235.1 Taibaiella helva
GGCTATATTGTTATGCTGCATGGGCAGCTTTACCATAGGGAATATAAATATGATATAGCCTTTGAAAGCTATGTTGCCGGTGGTTTATATGAGTTTTATAAACATTACGACAGTACCAGGGATGCTGTCTGGATACTGGAAGCGGAAGACCGCATTGTGGGCTGTTTGGTATTAATGCACCGGGATCCGGAAGCGGCACAGCTGCGTTATTTCCTGCTATTGCCCCAATACCGGGGTAAGGGATGGGGTAAACGTCTGATGCAATTATTTATGGAAGCTTTGCACGAAAAGGGCTATAGCAAGGCCTTTCTCTGGACGACAAAGGAACTGGACGCAGCGGCCTATGTATACCGGAGATATGGATTTGTGCTGGTAGAAGAAAAAGAAAGTACCGCTTTCGGACCGGCTACGGTGGAGCAGCGTTACGAGCTCCGGTTTTGATCAGTTAGCCAGCTATGGCTGCGCATACCAGCGCCCTGAGCTCCGATGTTAATTGGATAAAGCGTATTCTGCGGTGATCATTCTCCGGAATTCCAGTACTTCAGGCGAAATCTTAAAGCCTCTTCCTCCATAGCCTTTATTATAGGTATTTATGCCATTGGGGGAATAATAATTTTCATTATCGCCCTGCAGATAGTCGTTCGATACAAATAATAGCTTGCCGAGCGAAGATGCTGATCTTTTGGCCAGCTTTTCGGCAGAGCGGAAGGCATCATCGTAGGCCAGCAGGTCTGCTTCCCGGAAAAGGCTGTCGGCCTTTGAATGATTAAATTGGATTTGGGAAATACTGCTGATCTTAGTTTCCAGCAAGCGACCCGTCAATAGTGTGAACTTTGAAATATCATTCAACACAAAGTCTATTGTCTGCTCTGCTTTAAAGCCAATAAAGCGTTGCGTATTGCCCACGTAATCATAAGCCTTGTTGGCGGAAATGCTGCTCGTTTTTATATCAGCATTCTGGCGGGCATAACCGGAAAGTATATTGATAACCGTATCGACTGTCTCCTGGGTTTGACGGACGGCGTCTACCATCCTGTCGCTGGTAAAGGAAACATTAATGGTCAGGATAACCAGGTCGGGCATTACCCGTACTTTTCCTTCGCCGGTTACCCGGATCTTCTTTTGCTGTTTTTCGGCGGATTGTACACAGGATATCAGCAACAACGATAAAAAAATGGGCGCCAGTTTATACATATGGATTTTGTTTTAAGATCGGGCTTGCTATTGAATATCCAAATATACAGAATGCAGATTAATGTGACTTCCATATTGCAGAAAGCCACATCATATATGCCTGGTTTAGCTTTTGTGCAAGTAATCAGATTGGATACGTGCTCAGGACTGCTTTTTCCATCGCCATAAAGAACCATTCTTCGTGGTTACTTTTTCCAATGTTCCCTTTTCTGTTAGCCGTTCTAAAAGCGATTCGGCTTCTGCCCTGGGCGTACCCGATAATTCCGTAAATTCCCTAAGTGTCAGGCTAGTATATTTTGAAAATAAAAAGGTCTCCTTTTTAGAATACTCCTTTTTAACCACTTGCGGATGCAACTGTAAAATGGCTGTTTCGTAGAAGGCATAAGGTTTGGAGCCATATACAGTTTCTTTTTTACCGCCGCTGTCGATAAAGAACAGGGTGGGGAATCCCCGTACACCAAAAGTTCTGGCGATACGCAGGTCTTCTTCAAACAGTTCTTTCGCCTTTCCTTCACAATCCGCTTTTAACTGGTCTGGGTCCAACCCGGTTTGTGTTGCTGCCAGGGCAATGTTTTCCCATTTGGCAATATTTTTTTTCTGCAGGAAGACCATTTCCCGCATGGCCCTTAAAAACAGGATGGCCTGGTCCGGGCTTTGTAGCTGTGCAGCCTTAAAAGCGATAGAGGGCGGATAAGAGGAGTCCAGCGGATCTTCCAGCCATACATCGCCGTCGATAGGCATATCATAGTGTGCACTGACTTCGTCCCAATGTTGGGCCACGTCAGAGGGCTTACTGATGCCACCGCTGTTATAGCTCCAGTCGGGCAACAAACCGCCCATACGGTATTCGATCTCCATATGATCGCCGTATTCCAGTTTTAACTTTCTTAATTGTGGCTCTATACCCCAGCAGGACGAACAGATAGGGTCAGTAAAGTATACTACTTTAATTGCGGTTTCCGCCTTTTGGGCTGCGCTGCCTATTTGCCCGGTACTGTCCGGAATACCGCAGACCCCTGTTGCAGGGTCACACAGAAGCGGGTTGTTTTTCTCGGTTACTTTTTCCATTTTATGAGACCTTTTTGTTTGTGCTATACTGCTGAGGCTGGCTACAGCGAGCAGTACAACGATGATTCCCTTTATTTGTGTTATTCTATGCATATGTATCTGGACAGTTTGGCTGGTACAGGTGGCTAATGCCCTATTTCTACCGCCTTTCAGGCCCCCGTTGGGGTTAGTAGGCAACTTTATTATATGTTAAGTGCTGTGACTCATTAAGCTTAAGGTTAATTTGCCCGGCAGATGATTAGGACACGAAAAACGATATTCTTCATACATGTTCCGTTAGCCCCTTTTGGGCATATTAACCGGGGTTCTTTATTTTTGTACAAAATTCACGTATTTATTTATCCTGTGCAATGAGTCAGAAAAATAGGACCGGTTCCGTTCCGGCAAGTGAAACAGAAACCTGCCCGGCGCAAGCTTTGCTGAAATCATTGTCTGGCAAATGGAAAGCAGGTATTTTTCGCCTGGCTACCGTATCCCCTTTGCGTTTCAACACCCTGATGCGCCAATTGGAAGGCGCTAATAAGCAGTCGCTTTCGGTTGCCTTGCGCGAAATGGAAGCGGAAGGATTATTGCAAAAGGTAATCATACAGCAAAAACCACTGCATATTGAATACCTGCTTACCGAAAAGGGGCGCTTACTGGTTCCCGTTTTTCAACAGCTCGAAAACCTGGCATAAGTTGTAAAAGATGAGCTATATAGAAAATGCTTATGGGATAGTTCTTTCCTTCATTTTCTGTTTGCCCTTATTTTACGCCCCATATCCAGGCAAGCGCTTTTTCCTTTGTAGCCCTGAAGATGGTGTTGTGCTTTTCGCCGGGCTCATCAGAATAAGTCCATTCCAACTGCGGCAAACGGAGCGATTGCAAAGTACGGGCCAGTTGCCTGGTATAACGGTAGATATCTTTAGTGTCCGAACCGGCAAACCAAAGCCGCTTTTTATCTGCCGGGAAAGTGGAAAGATGTTTTTGAGCGGTCCGGACCAGGTAATGATTATTCCACCACAAGGAAGGATCGATCGCAATATAGTAGCGGAACATGCCGGGATGTAGCAGGAAAGTTTCCATAATAAATAAACCCGCAAGGGATTCTCCTATAATACCTCGTTCGCCGGAGACGCGGTACCGGTTATGGATCTCCGGAAAAAGTTCCTCTTCTACAAATGCCCGGAAGCTCGCGGCAGCGCCCACGGCCGGGGCTATTTTTTTATCATCCTTTACTACTGTTGGCCCGGTCAGATCCCTGCGGCGCTGTGTGTTTTCGATACCGACAAGGATAACCGGGACTATGCGTTTGTCTGCAATCATTATAGACAGGGTGTGCGCCAGGTGCGGAAAGTCTTCCTGGATGCCCCCATCCAACATATATAATACCGGGAAGGAATCGGCCTGATTACTATTATATTCGGGCGGTAGCCATACATTGATTATTCTTTTTTCCGCCAGCAGCTTTGAAAAGAT
>JBEBWN010000417.1:0-3714 GCA_040392235.1 Taibaiella helva
AATACTTTATTATTACAGGAGCATACCATTTGCCACCGTATCGTACTAAAAAACAGGTTACCCGTATGAACAAGTAACCTGTTTTATAAACAATGATAATCCTTTTCTTAGTACCCGAAAATCTGCTCCAGCGTCAATTTCTTAAAGGATCCCAACTTTTTCATTTCCTCTTCGCTCACCTTATCTTCATTAGCTACGATACAATATACATAAGGCTTGTTGCGCATTTCCTTATCATGAAACTTCTTAAGGTCTGCAAAGCTGAATGAATTTACCTTTTCATAAATGCTTTTGCGAATATCACTTTGGTATCCCATGCGTTCGGCGTTAAGGAAGCTGAACAGGATACCGTCCTGCGTTATACGCTCTGTAGCCAGCGATTTACGTAGTCCTTCGCGGGCATTATTCATGGCCTTATCTGACTGGGGTAGTTCATTTAAGAGTTCATTCATACCTTGTACCGCCTCTTTAAACTTGTCCGACTGCGTACCGACATAGGCAATAGCACTGTTACGATACTCTTTCCGGGAAGGAGTCATAAAGCTGGAATAAGTGGAATAAGCCAGGGCTTTAGATTCCCGGATAGTCTGGAAAACAATTGACCCCATTCCGCCCCCGAAATATTCGTTGAACATCGAAATAACCGGTTGCTCGGCAGCATTATATTTCTCGGCATTGCGCGCCCAGAATACCTCTGCCTGTACCATATCATAATGAGCGAATAATACTTCGTTTTTAGGTTGAGACAACTGGTTAAAGACCTTTGACTGAGGCAAGGCAACAAATGTCGCAGGACCCCTATGCACTTTCGTCAGAATACCGGCAATTTCCTTTGATGATTTAGGGCCGTAATACAATATACGGTGTTTGTAATGGGCTAATTGATGCAACAGGGCTACGAGGTCTTCTGCTTTTAATGCAGCAACTTCTTCATCAGTCAGTTCATTATTGAAAGGATTTTGCGGACCATAAAGCGCATAACTTCTTAGACCGTTCATGATTTGGTCCTTATTTTGCTTTTTATTTATACGAGCCTTTATCCAACGCGTTTTATAGGCTTCCAGCGCCTCCGAATCTGGCCGGCAATTGCGCAATAAGTCGTTGAACAGCAAAGCCGCTTTTTCAAAGTTTTCCTGTAAGCCGTTAAGAGACACTATAGTATTTTCACCGCTAACGCTGATCTGGAAGGCAGAGGCGATCTTGAAGAATTCCGTGCTGATTTGCTCTGCCGATTGTTGTTGCGTACCCAGGTATTCCAGGTAATCAACAGCTACGGGTAATAATTTGCTATTCCAGGAACCTGTTTCGTAGTAATAATACAAACGGTAAAGATCATTATCCTTGTTCTGAACACTGAGCACTTCGAAAGGTCCGGCCTGTGACCTGGCAATATCTTTTTTGTAATCCAGCCACAAAGGCTGTATTTTATTCTCCGGCATGCTGTTCACCTTCTTTAGAAAAGCCGATTGCGCCTCGCGATTCACTTCAACCGGCGTAATGGTTGGTTTTTCTACTTTTACAATGCTCTTGTCCTCTCCCTGTAGTTTATTAATGAGCACATAATTATTACCCAGATACTTTTGAGCAAAAGCTACAATATCCGCTTTGCTGATCTTTCCCAGTTCATTAATATAATCAACTTTTCTTTTCCAATCTGTTTCATCCGTAAAATTTGACATTAGGTTGCTGGCCCTGCTCGAATAATTTTCGTTAGCCTCAATCATCTCCTTTTTGGCATTATTTACTATAGAAGGAATCAGATCGTCCGGGAAGTTCCCACTTTTCAGGTTATTTAACTCGGTCAATAACAAATCTCTGACTTCTGCCAAGGTTTGTCCTTGTGCCGGGTTGCCTTGTATCAACAGCACACTGTAATCCTTCAATATATAAGGATAAGCATAAGCACCTAAAAGCCTTTGTTTTTTAATGAGGTTAAGGTCCAGTAGTCCCGCCGAACCGTTTGTCAGGATACTGCTGACCAATTCCAGCATCTGTGCATCTTTAGAAGCTGCTCCCGGGAAACGAAAACCCATCATAATGCTTTCCGGCGTCGGCCCGGTAACCTCCTTAACAATAGGTTGGGTAATGGGTTGCTCCGGATCGAAGCGATATTCTGGCACCACTTTAGGTTGCATATAGGCAAAATCTTTATCAATTTGCTTAATAACCTCGTCGGGGTTAAAATCGCCCGCCATAATTATACCCATATTATTGGGTACATAATAAGTATTAAAATACTTCCTGATCTCGACTAGCGAAGGATTTTTAAGATGCTCAACCGTTCCTATCGTTGTTTGCTTTCCATAATTGTTGTTAGGAAACAATGTCGCAAACATAGTTTCGATCAGCTTCCTTCCGTCATTATCCAGTCCGCGGTTCTTTTCTTCATAAACGGCTTCCAGTTCTGTATGAAAAATGCGGAGCACAGGACTGCGGAAACGTTCCGATTGTACCGCCAGGTATTTATTAATGGCATTACTCGGCACATCTTCTGTGTAAACGGTTTGCTCAAAAGAAGTGAAGGCATTTGTACCCTTCGCGCCCATCGCACCCATCATTTTATCATACTCATTGGCTATTGCAAATTTTGCCGCTTCGCCCGATACCCGGTCTATTTCTTTATAGATCGCTTTACGCTGTTCATTATCCGTAGTCTTATTATACTGTTCATACAGGGCGTCAATCCGGTCGAGCAAAGGTTTCTCTTTGCTCCAGTCCAGGCTACCAAATTGATCGGTACCTTTAAACAACATATGTTCCAAGTAGTGAGCCAGGCCCGTATTCGTTGCCGGATCCGTCTTACTACCCGCTTTTACTGCTATATAACATTGCACTCTCGGCGCTTTGTTAGAAGGGCTCAGGATAACGCTCAACCCATTAGATAAGGTATAAAACCGGGATTTGGTAGGATCATTTTCGACATATTTGTACGAATAACCGCCGGACGAGGCTTCCTTCCACTCCGTTTTTTGCTGGGCAAAACCGGAATAGAACAACCCTCCCGAGAGCGCACAAGCCAGTACTAGAGAACGAAATAATTTCATAGTTTTCAAAACATTATTTTCAAGGCGCCAAATATACCAGCTATTTACGCCTTTTAATGCCTTCAGCATTACTATTTATGCTTATATCACCGAAAATCCCCCTTTTTGGTGGAGCGTAGCCGCAGAAGTAAATGGTTATTAGCCGGCACCCTCAGTTAATCATTTTCATTTCTTTGCCGGTAAAAACATAAAATAAACAGCAGCTATGATAAAAAGAAAAGCCACTATGTAGTTCCAGCGGAACGATTCCTTGAGGTAAAAAAGAGCGAAAAGAAAGAAAACGCTAAGCGAGATTACTTCCTGGATCGTTTTTAAATGAAAGGCATTGAAACCTTCCTCTCTTCCAAATTTATTATTAGCGGGCACCATGAATAAATATTCGAAAAAAGCAATGCCCCAGCTCAACAGAATCAACTTGAACAAAGGCGTTCCGGAGGTATCTTTCTTCAAATGGCCATACCACGCAAATGTCATAAAACAGTTAGAAACCAGTAAAAATCCGATTGTTTTCATATAATATAAAATATAACGACAAATATAATCCAGCTAAAATAATGTGCTCCGTATCGATCGATTAAATCATTTCGCTTACTTTTGACCTTCTAAAAATTCAATTATGCAAGTCTGGAAAGATTATCTTGAAACACACAAAGACCGTTTCCTTGAAGAA
>JBEBWN010000418.1:0-3709 GCA_040392235.1 Taibaiella helva
CGCACCCCGCCCCCTTACAACCCCCAACCCACTGCTTCTTTTACTGTTTTACCAGTTTCTCTGTTTTGAGCAACCGCCCATTTTCATCCTCAATACGTACTATGTAAACGCCCTGCGGCATACCGGCCAGGGAAAAGCTATTAACCCGGCAAACTGTTTTAATAATCCGTCCCTCTATTGTAGACAAATGTATACACACCTCCTTGCGGCCGCGTATTTGTATTTCGCCCTTTGTAGGATTGGGATATAATAAAGGAACACCGCTATCGGAACCCGGCCGGGCAATAGAGGTTCCCACATTACTCACTTCGTAAACTGCCGACGTGTCAGAACAACCATATTCGCTTTGAATAATCACCTGGTACTGCCCATTCTCCGTCACTTCATATGACGCGCCAGTCGCACCCAGAATAAGAACACCGTTCATGATCCACTGATAAGCACTGTAGGATTGACTTGTACTCAAAATGAATCCGTTTACATTAATTATAACATTCAGCTCTTGTATTCTCAAATCGATCGTTACCGTGCTATCGCAACCGGAAACAGCACGCAATTTACGCTCGTAGATGCCACTCTGCTCCCAAACCTCATCCCCAAAAGTATAGGCAGCGCAGGCATTAACCACCTGTTCTGAAGACACCGTATCGGCACAGCCCAGCTTATGAATAAATATCTCATTGTTTAGTAATTGCGGAAATTGTGGAATAGGGGGTGGCAAAACGGAAAGGATATATGCACGAGCGGGATCGGGATCAAAATCGCAGGAATCGCTCTGGAAATAGCCAACGGTATAGATATTCCTTGAGCTATCGATCGCAATCCGGTCGCCCTGGTCTATTTGTTTTCCACCCATTGATTTTGCCCAAAGGAAACGGCCTTCATTATCCAATTTCGAAAAATAAACATCCGTGTAAAAGGCATTAGCATTATTCTTCGTTTTCAGATAGTAATTCCCGTTGCCGGGATCGAAGTTGACCGAATCGCTAAAGGTTCCTACAGTGTATACATTTCTATCGTTATCCAATGCTATTCCTCTGCCAATATCGCCGGCAAATCCCCCAAACTGCCGGATCCAAGTCAGTGTGCCACTAGAATCGTACTTGGCTACAATAGCATCGTAGCCACTCACTGCTGTAAGCACCTGGTTGGATGCACCCACATCGAAATTTGCCGTATGGCTAAAATAGCCGGTTGCATAGATCTGGCCCTGTTTATCCGCCACAATGTCGTAGATCTCCCGGGCATTTGAAGTTCCCGTAGACTGCCCGGCCAGGTGTTTGACCCAGCGAAAATGGCCCGATGAGTCGAGCTTGGCTATATAACCATCAACACCAGCGAGCACGGTCAGGATAATATTAGCATTGCCAGGGTCAAAATTCATTGTATTCCTGAAAGAACCGCCTGTGATGACGTTGCCCAAGCCATCGGTAGTGATCGCAATACCATCGCTAACCCCGGCCGATCCGGTAAATTGCATCGCCCATATGAAATTGCCGCCAGCATCCAGTTTGCTTATAAAGATATTGTGCAGGCTGGTATTGGCAGAGTTGTTACTCAAAGCAAAAGTATCGGCTCCCGGGTTAAAATCGCCGGTTCCAACATACCTGCCGGTTGTGATAATATTGCCCCAATTGTCGATGGCTATATCATTAATATAACATTGCCGGGCGCCTGCGCCCAGCTGTCGCGCCCAGATAAAGTTGCCGGCTGTGTCCAGCTTTACGATGTATCCGTTGAACGAGGAAGCTATTGTACCCTTCGCTTCCAGGGCAACAGTATCATTGCCTGGATCAAAATCGACGGCGCCTGAAAAGTAACCAGCTACGTAAAGATTATTAAACTTATCGGCGTATATACCCTTTAATTCTGTAGAGCCATCGGTAATCCTTGTAAAATACTTTTTCCAGAGCGTGTTTCCGGCCTCGTCTAATTTGTAAATCACCGGTGTTCCCGAAGCCAGCCCCCCAGCATAAACATTTCCTGCACCATCAACAGCAATATCCCTTCCATTTCCAGTAGTATCATACTTCCGTACCCACTCAAATGCCGTTTGCTGCGCGCGGACCGTTGTAATGATCAGCGACAATGTCCACAAAAAAACCAGGCCAATTACTTTCCTCATATAAAAAAATTTTACAAACACAATAACTTTACACAAAAGTAGCCCCAAAACGAAAGTACCTATACTGTGTTTACCCTTAGTGGGAGGAAGGAAAAGAAGCGGTGGGCCAAAGGTCTGCACAATACAAAGCATAATGACCTATTTTTAATGCCGGCGAACAGACAATTCTGATAATGAAGATCATAACACTGTTTTTTATCGCGGTCTGCCTGGTTTCGGAAGCGGCAGCCCAGGTTGGAGAAAACGTATTGCGCCTGGGCACCGAACGGGATACAGCTGAAATATGGAAAGAGATCGCTGCAGCCCGGGAACAGGTATCTCATTCTTCAGACAGCGCCGGGGAAAAACTCTCGAAATTGCTTAAGCAAAGCTTACAGCAACACTACCACCGCGGAATTATTGGCTCTTACCTTAGTCTGGGCAATTTTATGGCGCGAAAGGGGTTGTATAAAAAGGCATTATACAATTTAAAAACAGGTTTACGATATTGCGATTCGCAGCGGGATGGCGGGTACATCGCCTTGTTTTATAATAATATCGGAGCTGTTTACCAGTATTTGGCCGATTATCCGAAGGCCGCAGAAAACTTCCGGATGGCAATTACGTATGCTACCCAGTCGCCACCCGAAAATATGTCCATAGAAAATATTTATAACAATTACGGCACAGTGTTTTTGCGTTTAGGCCTATACCATAAAGCACTGGAACAATTCAAAAAAGCACTGCATCCTGGTGACGCCCCCGACAGCCTGGCCACGAGGACCGGCGCCATGATTAATATGGCATCGGCGTACAAATATCTCCAACAGGATTCCATAGCCATCCTCTACCTGGAGCAGGCGGTAGCTCTGGCACGCCAACACAGGCAATATACCCAATTGCACACCTCGCTGACCAACCTGGCCGAATGGAAACTTAAACAGGGGCAAAGTAAAGAGGCATTACGACTACTACTGGAAGCCAGGGAAGTAGAGCGTACATTTCCAATAAATACCAGCCATAAAAATACAGTACTGGCTAACATTGGTATTATTTACCTCAGCCTTGGACGGCTGAAGGAGGCTGAAGAACACCTAACGCGGGCGTACCAATCAAAGGATATGCTTCCCGTGGAGCGAAAGAATATATTAGGACAATTATCGCAGTTATATGCGCAAAAGAAGGATTTTGAAAAGGCTCACTTCTATCTTCAGGAATACCACGAACTGGCAGACAGCCTGCGAAGCAACGATGTGATTCTGCAGGTTTCTGAACTGGAACAAAGGTATAGGGCAGCAGAAAAGGACAAAGAGATCATTACCAGCAAGTGGCTTATAGCGCGCCAAAAAAACAGGTTAGCTCATAAGAATCTGTGGATAACGGGCATTTCTTCCGCTGCGCTCCTGGTTATCGGTATCGTTATCGCCAGTTTCTTGCTCAGGAACAGGCGTAACAATAACCGCCGGGCCATTGAAAGGCTACAATCATTGATTGTGGGAGAGGAAAACGAACGTGGCCGGCTAGCCAAAGATCTGCACGATGGGGTTAATAGCAGGCTGAATGCCATCAAGATTCATTTACTGGCCCTGCAAAAAAATCAGCAAA
>JBEBWN010000419.1:0-3707 GCA_040392235.1 Taibaiella helva
GATACTTATACAGTCTGTATATTCCTTATATATCCGACCGTTTCTTAAAGCAGCAAAAGAAAGAAGATTTACAATATATAGGTGACAGGCTTAATAAAAACAACTGGAAAGTACAGTTGTTTGTTTTGCTTTACACCGCTTTACCGTTACCGTCTACGCCTTTATTTACAGCCGCGGGTATCTCGCGAATGAATACCCTCGCTTTAATGCCGGCATTCTTTGTGGGTAAGTTTATTATTGATGCGCTTATGGTTCATACCGGTAATTACATTGCGGGCAACACTTCTGACTTTGCCTCAGGCCTGGTATCGTGGAAGAGTATACTCGGGACAATTACGAGCCTTTTGGTGATACTCTTTTTCTTATTTACAGACTGGCGTAAGTTGTTACAGGAGAAAAAATTTACATTGAATTTTAACGTGTTTAAATGAGGTGGGTACGGTTTTTCTCGAGACGACGGACACAAAGGAGACGCAACGATACAAAGGTTTGTTTTAAACAGCCCCATGTTCGAGCTTATACCTGAGGCTGTTAGAAAAGCACCTTGGAATCAGTTATTATTCAAAACGCTCTGCACTTTTACGTATTCTGTCGGCAAGTTCATAGAGCGCGCATTTTATTCCTTTTCCGTTTCAGAAAATTCGCCATGTCCGCCATTGCCGTCGATGCCGTTTAGTTAATTGTATATCCAGGAGCTTGACTTACCAAAATGTGCGCGTGCAATTCTTGCCCATGAAACATCAAGTAAAATATCTTCCAGTTGCTTTCTTGCTATTATATCTGTCTTAGTTGCCATTGTAAATCATTTTTTACCATTAAATAATAAATCGATATGCTCATGGAAAAGGTTTCTATTTCTAATCTTCATCGTACAATAGGTTTTCAAACAACATTCTTGCATACCATTCAAGGTCAAAGGAATAATTATGCCTTGCCTTCTTGCAGTTTCTGATTGCTTCAATCAATTCTTGCTCCGCTTAGGTCAATTTAATTTGTTCCATTGCCTTGTTGCCTTTAGTTACAACACAAATACACTACGATTATTCGTAGTTAGAAGGCTTTTTCTATTTCCTGGAATATTTTAAATAAAAAAGGCATATCGTTGGATATGCCTTACGTGGTCTCGCCAGGGATCGAACCTGGATCTAGAGTTTAGGAAACTCCTATTCTATCCATTGAACTACGAAACCAGAGGAGCGCAAAGGTAAGTAATCTATTTAATTATTTAAAGCGCAAAGTTTGCACCAGGTGCTCCATATCGACCTTCAGGAAGTCCTGAGCCGGCTTTAGCGAATCAGCATTAGGTGTTACGTTGAAATAAAGCGAACCTCTTAAAAAATGCCGCTGGTGATCTGTAATATAGAACTGGAAGGCCGAAGCGGCATTACCCCCTACAGTGTAGTATACTGCGCCGAGACCATTGGCGGTTGTAAACTCGTCAGAGTTCTTAATATAATCGGCGCGCACATTATGTGAGTTAGATAACTGGTACGACTCATCGATCAATTTGCTTAGGGGTTCGCTGTCGCTGATCTGCTTATAACTCAGATATATGGTTGCATCCCACTCTTTAAAATACACATTAATCCAATACGGAGAATGTTCCCGTTTCGCCAGTTCTGCATCCTGCGTAATAGTACCATATACCGGGTATTCGAATCGGAAAGGGAAAAAACTACTATCAAATGCCTGATAGGCATGCTGCGGCATCTCTATTTTAAAATAGGCACGGGGCTTCGGAACAGACACTTTAGGCCGGCAGGCAGCAAAGCCAAGAACGAAAAATGCGGAAACAATAATTCTAAAGTAATTCATGATCTGTTTAAGTTATCGGGCACTATCTTTTTGTACGTGTTGTACACTATCTTTTAGCGGCATTTTTCGCGCCGCACTATCCTTCCGCCGGGCGCTACTAAGTGTGTCTCTTAGCGATTCAGGCTTTTGCGGTGCTGTTACGGTAACTTGCTCTTCTATATCCATTATACCTTCTTTTGCCTTTAACTCATTAAAACGGTTAATGATATTCTGGTACAGGGAATCCAATAAGATAGGATGTTCTTTATACCATTGAATCGCTTCGTCAAAAGACTGCAACGACAGGTCATAGTGCTTTAATACCGTAAGGTAAAGATCCGGCAGCGTATCATAATTCTTCTCATAGCGCTGATTCTGTTCCAGTCCCAAACCCTGGCTATATACCTCGGCCAGATGCAGGTCCAGTAATACCGCCTCCATTTTTTTCTCCGGTATAGGCGGGCGCTCCTTTCTCTGCTTGCAGGAAAAAAGCATCATGGAAACCAGCAAAAAAAGGATAGCGGACGATATTCGGGAAATATGCACAGGCTAAGATAATTTATTTAATTGCTCTGTACCGCGGTGTATTGGGGACGTCCATTTTACAAAGCTGGTCTATATAATCTTTGCGTTCTTCAGCAGGTGTTTGTGTCATTATATTGACAAACTCTGAACTCTTGGCATTAAAGAAGAACTGCAACAATATAGAACTGGGATTATCGGTATTGATCTTTGTTAATACCGGGATACCTGCCAAAATATTTTTGCGGGCCTCTTCCGGCTTTTGGCTCATCAGGTCGAGACCATTGCGATGAAAAGTATAGATATAAGGCCGAAATTTATCAAAACGGGGATTCAGCAATTGTTCAATGATCCAATAGCGGTTACGGTTACCATTAGCGGCTTTCCAGCCTTTAATGCTCTTGCCCTCTTCCGGAGCATTGTTGACGATGTTAAGCGCTTTTTTAAAATACTCTTCTCCACCCTTTGGAGCAAACGAATCGTAATCAAAACCGAGTACCAAGTACACATAATATGCCAGTACTGCCGTCAGGTTGGATACCATCGGGTCTGTGCCCGTTACCTGGTTATCATCGAACTGAATGGTCTGACTCTCATCGAACCGGAACTTCAGTTCGCGGTCCACAAAGTTGACCATAGCAGAATGATAACTGGAATTATATACCGGCCGGGAAGATTGGATATTCAAGGTGGCGTCATACACATTTTCAGATGTACGGGCAGTAAGATTCAATAAAAAATTGCATTCAATTTTTTCGGCAGGCCTGTAATTATCACTGGTCCATCTCCTGTTGTTCAGAAAATCCGTCAGGGATTTCTTTAAGGTAATAAAAACTTTAGGATCCACATTCTGGATCCGGTCGTGCAGTACATCGACCTTGCAGCTCAGTTCCTGTGCAACAGCCTGCAGTGTGAGCATTGCCGATAGAAGAAGACAAACAATTTTACGCATGATTACGATTTAAATCCAGTACACAATCTACTATATTCCGGGCAATTTCTGATTTCGCCATTAGCGGCAAGGCAACCACATTTCCATTTTTATCAATCAGGCTTACCTTGTTCGTATCATAACCGAAGCCGGCGCCTTTGTCCCTGAGAGAATTCAGTACAATCCAATCAGCATTCTTGGCTACCCGTTTCTTTCGCGCGTTATCCAATTCGTTTTCCGTTTCTAAAGCAAAACCGGCCAATATCTGGTTATCCCTTTTCTGGCTTCCTAAAGAGGCTAATATATCCGGGTTTTTTACCAGGGTAAGCAGGAGGCGATCCTCTTGTCCCTTTTTCATTTTTTCAGTAGCCTCTGTTTCCGGCCGGAAATCGGCGACAGCTGCGGAAAGAATGCCTATATCCGCGCCGGGAAACAAATCCTGACAGCGATCGTACATTTC
>JBEBWN010000420.1:0-3699 GCA_040392235.1 Taibaiella helva
AAAAGTTCATTTACTTACGAATATGACTAAATAGAGTTATTATATTTCTTAAATACAGTCAATGCCTCCTCTGACAGTTTTATGGCCGGCTCAAAATCGCCTATATCCTGGTAAACAACACTTATATTCTTCTTATACCTTGCCAATACCGTGGGCGATCGCATCCAGAACTGCCCGTCTTGATAAAGATCAATTATTTCCGACTTCATGCCCGCATTTAAAAAGAGATCAAAAAGGCCTATAAAAAAGTAACCATGGGTCTCTTCATCCTGCGGCGGACAAAGCGCCATAGCCTGGTTCAAGGCTAACCGCCTGCGCATAATACCTTGTTCCTGTACGCCCGAACGCCATACAGATACGCCTAATATTTTCAGATCAGGGTGATATTCCTTTCTCCTGTAACCGAACAACCGGTCTACACTACCCTGGTCGGCCGCCGTACTTGGCACCGTAAAACCAGTCAGTAGCAGAAGCCATAAAATTGCCTTTTGTTTTCCTTTCATCCCGCTCCTATCATGCATGTAATATACTAAATCTCTCCACATCGTAGCGACTCCTGCGAAAAATGGCCCAAAATCAGTATTTGTACCGATGGATATTTATCCAATTTCAGCATTTATACCAATTGTTTTCCGAAGTCAACTTCCCCACCTTTGTTATCTCTTCTACCCCAACCAGTATGCCTGTTCCATGAAGCATGCTTTTTCTATTAGCCCATGCAGCCAGATAACGGGATACCCGCAAATTCCCTGTAACAAAAAAGTTCATTATTTATAACGGTTAAAACAAATAATTTATGAAGAAGGTTTCTTTCGTATTCGCTTGCCTGATAGGGCAGGCAAGCCTTTTCGCCCAAAATGGAACACGGCCGGAAAAGGTTGCCACCACCGGTATTATTGTACAGCAAGCTTACCAGGAAAACATTTCAGCAACCAGGGGCACAGTGGTAGATGCCCGGAGCGGATTTATTTTCAACATGGTTGGTTTAGACGGTCAATCCCGTGCCAGCCTCGCACGGTTCAATCCCGCAACGGAACAATGGATTTCAGTACCGGAACAGGCAAACGTATTGTTCATTGCCTGCCAATCGACTATCCGGCATATGCAACCAGGTAACGAGGTCAGCACCATATACTGGAAAGACCCTCAGGATATATACTGGAGGGCCACAACACCAGGATCGACGGACAACAGCGCTACTCCGCAACAGCTGGATCAAATAATGCAGGCACAGGAGACTTCGTCGACTAATACAACTGCAAATCAAAAACAAATAACAGTGCTTCCTATACAAGTACAATACCGGTAGATTCCCCGGTCGCCTTGCTTGCCAGGCAGCGCATTTACAGATTATCCGAAAAACAAATCAATTGAATTCTTTATGAACAAATATCTTCTTTTATTTCTCTCCGGCATATTACTCAGCAAGGCATCTTCTGTCCATGCGCAATCCCGTTGTGCTATGAACATTACAGCAGATTCTACATGTACCCTTCCCGTTACCATGCGAGTACAAGCCGATTACGGCATTTACCAGATTGAATGGTACAGAGGTGGCAATTTACTACAATCCTACACACGCGAATGGGACACTTCGGGTACCGGCGTACTGGTGGCCGGCGGCAATGGTCAGGGCCCGGCATTAAGCCAGGTACGGCCAGGTGGCTTACGTGTCGACGACAGCAGTATCCTGTACATTGCCGATCTGACCAGCAACAATACTATTAAAAATCACCGGATATTCAAATGGTATCAAGAAGAAAGCACAGGTACTATAATTGCTGATGGCTTCAATGCTCCGAACGGTTCCAAGTTTAAACCGGGCGATTTTGCGTTTGATCAGAATAAAGATATGTACATCGTAGACGACGCCGGCAATCGCATTATCAAATGGTCCATCGGAGCTACTTCCGGCACAAACTACGCCGGCATCGAAGGTTCGCCAGGCACTGCATTAACACAATTCGACAATCCCAATGGGGTTTGCTACGATACAGCATCGGATAATTTGTATGTGCTGGATGCCTTCAACTCCAGGTTAATGCAATGGTCAAAAAACGCAAGTAGCGGCAGCGTGATAGCCGATGACCTGTATGGAAACATACAGTATATCGACATAGACCTGGAAGGCAATCTATATATCTCTGATTTTAACAACTCCAGGATACTGCGCTTTGCTCCGGGTAGCGATACCGGGGTAACGGTAGCAGGAAGTGCTCTAGGCACGCAAGGTAATGCCGATACACTATTACGCTTTCCTGAAGGCGTTATCGTAGATGGATTGCAAAATCTGTACATTGTCGACTATATGAACCACAGGGTTCAAATGTGGCCTAAGGGCTTAGGCCGGGGCATTACCATAGGCGGCGGAAACGGCCAGGGACCAGCGCTGAACCAGCTCAGTTTCCCTAATAGCATCACCCAGGACAAATGGGGTAATGTATTTATCGGTGACCTGGTGAACAACAGGGTACTCAAATACGCACCGCTACCGTTAACCGACACCTTTGTAGCTACTGAAAAAGGAATATATACGGTGGTGGTTAAAGCCTTTAACGGCTGCACTGTTACCGAAACTATAGACGTATCACCAGGTGTGGAAATACCCGAAATAACCATAAACGGCTTTAATTTGGGTACCACTATTCCTTATGCTACATACCAATGGCTGCGCGAAGGCGAACCTATTCCCGGGGCTACTTCGTCCACTTATCAGATTAAAGAGAACGGCGCATACAGTGTTATTGTTAGCGACGAAAATGGTTGCGAAGGACAGTCTACACCTTATAAGGTAGACAATGTAGCCATTGATCATCTCGGTGCAGGCAATTTTATAAACATCTACCCCAACCCGGCACAGAATACAATACATATTCAAGCAGCTTCATTGGTCGACGTAATATTAACCGACATCTCCGGACGTACTATTAAGACCGTTACCCAGGTAAATACCGTTAACCTGGAATCGCTACACGCCGGCATGTATTTGCTGCGTATACTGGCTCAGGATGGCACACTGATTAAGGTAGTCCCCTTCGTGAAAGCCGACTATCGAATTTAACCAGGCAGGGTCCATATCCGTTCCCCCAGGGGCCATTGATTTTAACAAAGGAATTCCCGGCTTTACGTGCCGGGAATTCCTTTTTATATAGCTTGAAGCTCCGAAACTATTGCGTGGAAAAGATACGCCAATGCAGTTTGTTCCTTGCCACAGAGAGCTAGCAAGAGCTCTTCGACGATCAATCTAAACCCCTTAGGAAGTGCCTTAGGAGACAAGTAAATCGTTTGCCCTATTACATCCATTCGAAACGAGGCAAGCAACAACGCACTAAAACTCGTCCGTCACCCTTCGGCTGGGCTCAGGCTGACAGGGAAACTAGGGCAAAAGATGGGTGGTCACGTTTTGTTGTAACGTGATTACACTTCCCGTTTTAAGACGAAGATGATAGAGGCTGTTCCCACAGCAATAATACTACAAGTACCACAATTACAGGTTAAAGTCCGGTCATTACGCGCTACGGCGTTCCGTCTATTGCGAGTTAAGAAGCTGTCCATTACAAATTCATATGAGCGACAAACTGTCCTATCGACGGGTTTTTTTTTACAAAAAACGATAGCATAATGACGTATAACAAGCGTTCTTGAAATAGCGTGACAGATAAGGATGCAGGATCATTAGTGGTTAGAAATCCATGCTGT
>JBEBWN010000421.1:0-3696 GCA_040392235.1 Taibaiella helva
GGCATCTGTAGACCAGGTATTAGGTTATAATGGCACAAACGTAGTGTGGGCGCCTGATGGTCTTAGTCTGCCTTATTCGGGAGCTGCTTCTGCCTCTGCGGCCCTATTCGGTATCACGCAGTCTGGTAATGGGCCCGCAGCTTCTTTTGCGGTTGGCAATGCCTCCAGCACTGAGAAGGTACTAAATTTACAGTCGAACGGTATTGGTAGCGGGCTTTCGGTAGAGCTATCTAATGCGAGCAATGGCGCGCGGGGTATCGATGTACAACAGTCGGGCGTTGGACCGGGTGTATTTGCGGTTTCAGCGGGCGGAAATGCCGTTTGGGGTATAAGCTCCAATATCAGCGCTGCCGGTATTATTGGCGATAATACCTTCGGGGAAGCGGTTGTTGGCCGTAACCGTGGTGGTAATGGGGTCGGCGCCGTAGTAGGACGTAATGATTCGAGTGGTTACGGAGTCAGAGGTTTCAATACTAAAAACGGGATAGGCGTAATGGGACAAGCCGGGATTTCGGGCGGAACCGGTGTGGCCGGACGATTTGAAAATGTAAATCCCGCGAATTCTTCGGATGTCCTCCAGGTGGCAACCAATGGCAGCGGAAATGCGGCCCGGTTTACCGGTAATGTAGTGGTAACGGGTGACCTGACCGTGAACGGCACAGTGGCCAAAGGCGGCGGAACATTTAAGATAGACCATCCTTTGGATCCTAAGAACAAAGTATTGTACCACTCTTTTGTGGAGTCGCCCGAGATGAAGAATATTTATGATGGTGTAGTCGTATTGGATCGCGAGGGTAAGGCGCAGGTAAAACTGCCTTCCTGGTTCCAGGCGTTGAACGGCCATTTTTGCTATCAGTTGACAGCTATAGGCGGCCCGGGCGCAGGCCTGTTTATTGCCGAAGAAGTTAAGAACAACCAATTCAGCATTGCCGGCGGTACACCTGGTATGAAAGTGTCCTGGCAGGTTACCGGCGTACGCCAGGATGCCTATGCCCGGAAATACCCCATACAGGTAGAAGTGGATAAGCCCGTAGCAGAAAAAGGCAGCTATATTCACCCGGCGGCTTATAATGCAGAAGTAAAAGCGACGCCGGCGCCACTGAGGGCCAATCCGAAAACAGCCCCGGTACGCCTTGCCAGTGATGGTGATGTACGATGAAAATAATAGCCCCTCTTCGATACATCTACGTCGCCTGTAGGGGCACAGTCCTGATGATTAGAGAGTAGGTTGCAGAAAAATAACCCCGGTCGAACAGGCCGGGGTTATTCTTTATAAACGAATGTCATAATGTAGGCCCGATCATGGCCCGGATTACCTATGCTAACAGGGGCCGGTAGCTGGATGAGGGGCATGTTATTGTCCAGGTATTTCTTTACATGGGGAAAGAAGGTATGACTGCCCGGCTCCGGGCGGCTACGCTTATTGGCTGATCAGGGCAATCGCTTTTTCCAATACCTCGTCTTTCCCGGCCCTGATGCCTGCAATGGTAGGCCTGATGGTGATATCGGGGATAATGCCTTTTCGTTGGGTTTCCGTGCCATCGGGGTAGTAAACACCAATGCCGGAAATCATAGTACGCAAGTTGCCGGGTAAGGATATGTAAGAGACATTGCCGTCTGCTCCTGCCGTTGTGCTGCCTATGATAGTTGTGTTGGCTCCTGCGCGGAACGCCATAGCCGTGTATTCTGCCTGGCTTTGGCTATATTCGTTAACCAGGACGATCACTTTGCCCTTATAGGTTTGCCGGCCTTTGGGGATTTCCAATGCTGTGCCGTAGTCGAATTCGCCGGGATTGTCCAGGTTAGCCCTGGTGAACCGGACAAAGGGTGCATTGTGCGATACAAAAAAGGCGCCCAGGGAAAAGGGTACGAAAGTGGAGGGATAGTTGCGGATATCGATAATGATTCCATCGGTATGGGCCAGCTCTTTCTTGATCGAATCAATATCATTTTCGCGGATGGAGGCGAGCGTAATATATCCTGTTTTTTCATTCAGCAGTCGATAACATTTTTGCGTGGTATCTACTTTGTACCATCCATACATTTTCAGGTCGTTTTGCGGATAAAGTGATATGGTTTTATCCAGGGCTTTGCCTTCGGAGCGATAACTGATCTGTATTGACTTTTCGCCGGAGCGTAGGAGGTTGAATGCTATATCGCGCAGGCGTGCTGCCTCGTTGGAAGCAGGATAGTAGGGCCGAAGGCTATCGGCAATTCGCCTGATATCCTGCCCGTTGATATGGGTGATAACGTCGCCGATGCGAATGGATGCGGCCGGGATAAGTTCCGGATTGTATATATCGGTAACGACGAGCTTATTTTCGACGAAGGTTACACGGAAGGGAGCATAGTAGTCGCCACGGTAGGCCGAAATCTTATCGCCGCCACCCCATAAGTTGGCGTGACTGTCGCCTACTTCGGCAATAAGCCGGAGCATGACTAATTCATAGGCTAATTCGTCTTTAGCGGAAATGATTCCGGGAAGGTATTCGGGGAGTACTGATGCCCAATCTTTTTCTGTAAGATGTTTGTAGGGGAAGAAATACTCGATCATATTCCAGTATTTGTATAAGGCCAGCAGGCGAAAACCGGCATCGGGGTAGGGCATGGATGTGTAGGGGTTTTCATTTTTGAACTCCGGGTTGCCGACATGGGGAAACGTCGCTATGTAGTAATGGCTGCCTTGGTAGCGATTCCGGTAAATATGCTCCAGTTCTTTTTTTAAGGTTAGGGCCATGTTACTCCGGTTTATCCAGGACAGGTCTGGCTTTTGAGCGGCCGTATCTGTACTTTCCTTACATGTGGTGCAAGGGGGTGCTGCACCATAGCTGCCTATCCATTTTGCCAATACCTGGTCCCGCTGGGCTGTACTGTTGACTGCCAGGTAGCCGGGCAGCATTCTAAATAATTCGTAATCCCAGTTGTAATTGCCTTTTCCTACTGCCGGATGATAGTATTTCATGAAACCCCATATACGCCCCAGTAATGCCAGGTTGTTGCATTGCTCCTTGTTCAGGCTGGGGAAGACGATTCCGGACCCCTGGTCAAATGCAGTGTCCTTCTCGGCCGGTGGCACGGTACGGGCAAATGCGGGGAGTGTGCTAATGTCTTTGCCGTCTATGCTCACCTGGAGGTTGTCGAGCCACATTTTTCCTTTGCCGGAGAGGAGGCCGCCCACGATTATTTGTTTTGTTTTCTGCGGTTGCATATGGAGCGTTATCTCGTATTTTTTCCAGCCGGTGGTACCGGTAATACCACGGCTTTGCATATTATCGAAAGCTACCTGCGGATCGATGCGCATCCATAAACCGGCGAAACCTTCTGATACGTTCTCTGTTTTGATATAACCCGATAAGGTGATTTGTTGGCCTTCATAATTATGAGGTAGTGCGAACGCCAGAGCTTTGAAGTTGACCGAGTCGTTTTCGATGTGTTCTATAACAGCAGCGTAACGGCCTTCCTGTTTGTTGCCGGAATCGAGGTACACCCGGTAGCCCAGGGTGCCAAATATGTTCCAGGATTGTGGTAATTCCCCCGCTTTTTCTTCAAAGCCCAGGTTTAGTTGTGCCTGCTTTTGTTTTTCGCGGGCTGCTGATAGGCCGGCAAGTGATGCAAGCAGTACCGTAAGGAGTTGTTTTTTCATGTTTACGTGTTGTTTGTTTCTGATAATATTATGGCCTGTGTTCTTTGGCCGGG
>JBEBWN010000422.1:0-3696 GCA_040392235.1 Taibaiella helva
ATCTACATAAGATTTACTTTTTTTTGGTAAAAAGCTGATTAAGTCCCTTTCCTGCCCCCCACAAACACAACGGAGTACCGGTATAATTATTGAAAAAACGACTATATTTGCAGCGATAAAGGAAATGGTGTCCTTCCTACTGAACCGCTCTCCGAGCTGATGGCGCCTGCAAAGCATATATTTATCATTGTGCTATATAATGATAAAAAAATTTTGTAGGCATATGAAAAAAAATAATCCAGCTTTAGAATTATCCAGTGTACTGGTTTACCTCCTGAAATGGACATTGATGGCCTTGCCACTTGCCTTAATAACCGGTTCGGTTGTGGCGCTCTTTTTGTGGTTGCTAGATGAGGCGACCCATATGAGGAAACAGTATCCCTGGTTGCTTTTTCTGTTACCTGCTGCTGGCGTGCTTATTTACTTTTCTTATAAACTTTATGGGAAAAATGCCATAAGGGGTAATGACCTGGTCATTGATGAGATTCACCAACCGAAAAAAGGAATTCCTTTACGCATGGCCCCTTTAGTATTGCTGAGTACTATTATTACGCATTTATTTGGCGGATCGGCGGGCAGGGAGGGAACCGCTGTACAAATAGGAGGCAGTATAGCCAATGGCCTGGCCGGAAAGTTAGCTCTAATGGCGGACGACAAGAAAATACTACTTATGATGGGGGTAGCTGCGGGCTTTGGCGCTGTGTTCGGTACACCGCTTACCGGTGCCGTATTTGCCCTTGAGGTACTGGCTTTAGGGCAAATACGATATACTGCACTATTACCTTGTTTCATGACTAGCGTATTTGCCGACATAACCTGTACCCGTTGGGGTATAAGGCATGCCGTTTACCACGTAAAGGATATACCCGAGGTGGCTTCGGTTTGGGGTATGCATGTCGATATGCTTTTATTGTTAAAAGTAATTGCCGGCGGTGTATTGTTTGGCTTGCTTAGCCGGTTATTTGTTTTTACATCACATGGTATAAAGAAAATGGTTCAACAATATGTGCAAAAGCAATGGCTGGTCCCGGTATTGGGCGGTTGTATATTGATTTCTCTGACTTATATATTGGGTAGTCGCGATTATCTTGGTTTGGGGGTAGGGGAGCCGGGACAGGAAGGCGTATCGCTGTATTCCTGTTTTAAAGAAGGCGACGCCGGTTATTTCAGCTGGTTTTGGAAGCTGTTGTTCACTGCAGTAACACTAGCCACCGGCTTTAAAGGTGGCGAAGTTACACCACTCTTTTTTATGGGGGCGGCGATGGGTAATACGCTGGCAGGCATTTTTGGTGTGCCGGTAGATTTGATGGCCGGCCTAGGATTTATTGCCGTATTTGCCGGGGCAACAAATACACCGCTAGCCTGTGTATTGATGGGTGTTGAACTTTTTGGCTCCGGACCTGTGTTGTTGTATGCCGTCGCTTGTTTTACCGCTTACTATTTTAGTGGTCACGAGGGTATTTACCCTGCTCAGCGTATTTGTGTCCGGAAAACAAAGCATTTCAGCTCTGAATAAAGGCAATTTCAAAGAGAATTTGTTGACAAATAGCAGGTATTCCCGATGCGCAAATCACAATCTATATACATTTTGTGCTCCGGATGTGTAGTAGGGCCGTTTCGAAGGAAATTCGGCGGAAACGGGATCCTCTTGCGCTCATACAGGCAACGAAAGGTGAATTTGGTCTATTTTTGTTCACTTAAAGAATATGCCGGTGACTATACTGTTTTCTTATAATGCTGCATTGTTATACCAAATATTGGCTGTGGTGCTGCTATTGATAGTAGCTTTTTCTATTGTACTCAAAAAAGCATTAAAGGAGCGTAGCCTGCGAAAAACAGCTGAGGAAAAGTTGAAAGACCTGCATTATAAGGTGCAGAATCTGGAAATGGAAACGATCAAGCATAAACTAAACCCTCATTTATTTAAAAATGTCTTGAACTCTATCCAATCTCACGCTTACCAGACATATCATGCCCTGGATAAGCTGGCCGGGGTGTTGGATTATATTTTGTATGAAAGTGACGATCAGCTGGTATCGATCAACCAGGAGGTGAAGTTTGCGGAGAATCTGATTGAAATCAACCGGATTAAGCTAAGCCCGCTGTTTGATCTTAATGTAAAGGTAGACATGGGCAAGTACGGGATTGTATTGAATGAACCATTGGTACCCCCTCTGATTTTTGCTACTTTAATAGAAAACGCGTTTAAGCACGCAGATATTCAAAATGAAGATGCTTTTATTTCTATCCGCATGGTATTCCATCATGGCAAGTTAGTGCTGGAAGTAGCTAATAAGATTAGTGAACAGCCTATGTTGCGAAAGGAACATTCGGGTTTTGGCAGCGGTAGTTTGCAAAAACGCCTGGAGGCTGTATATGGCCCACACTATAAGCTGGATAAAGAAATCAAAGACCGTATTTACAAAGTTTCGCTTAAAATAGATGTCATTGAATACAAAGATAAGATGCATACTGGTGGATGATGAATTACCCGGTTTGAATTACCTGAAGATGATGTGCCTGAATATTCCTATCCTGGAAGTTGTAAAGACTTATAACAGGCCGGAGAAAGCATTGGCAGACAGTGTTTCACTGGTTTATGATCTTTGCTTCCTGGATATGGAAATGCCCGGCATAAATGGTATTCAACTGGCACGCATGTTGGGCAAGCCTGTGATATTTATAACCGCGTATAAAGAATTTGCCGCCGAGGCCTTTGATATTGATGCCATTGACTACCTGGTGAAACCCATTAATGCTGAACGGTTTCAAAAAGCCATAGAGAAGGCCCGGAATTACCTGGAAAGCAACATAAGCGATACAAAAAGCCTGTTGAATACAGACCAGGGTAAGACCGTAATAGACATGAGCCGGATTATACTGGTTACAGTTGGCCAAAACGACTCGAGGGATAAGGCATTGCTGCTGGATAATGGAGACAGCCACCTGATTAAAAACTACTCCTTCGCTGCTGTTAAAGAGTTGGCGAAAGGCGTACCCTTGATACAGGTGAATAAAAAGCAAATGATCGCAGTTAAAAAAATACAGACCTATACGGCTAACCAGGTATTATTGAAAGGACACGCCCACGGTATATCTGTTGCCATTAGCAGCAGTTACCGGTCCGATTTCGTGAGGATTGTACAAGGATAATGGTTACAGGATTTAGACTCTTAATTAAAAAAAGAGGCAGTTGTATTTTTTTTAAAATAAGTTTGTTTTTTTAACGATATGAATGGATGAAGAAATACCGCAACCTGATCTTTTATAGTAGTACTATCCTGCTTTTTGCCTTTCTGGGTTATCTTATATTTCAGCAAGGGCTCTTGCTGGAACAGCGGACATTGGGCATAAAACCTACCCGAACGATAAGAACCTGGGACCAGGTATTGGAAACTTATCATCACAATTTTACGAATCCCCTGGCATTGCTTTTGTTGCAGATCATTGCCATTATTATGGTTGCCCGTTTTTTCGGTATGTTATTCCGGAAGCTGAAGCAACCTTCGGTTATAGGCGAAATTATTGCCGGTATTATGCTGGGCCCTTCTTTTCTGGGACAGTACTTCCCTGAAATTTCTTCTTTCGTCTTTCCGGCACAATCCTTGGGTAATCTCCAGTTCCTGAGCCAGATCGGCCTGATCCTGTTTATGTTTGTTGTGGGAATGGAGCTCGACCTGAACATACTTAAAAACC
>JBEBWN010000423.1:0-3659 GCA_040392235.1 Taibaiella helva
ATTCCTTGCTGAATATCACCATTGAAGACAACGGATCCGGCATTGTAACAACCGACATGGAAAATGAATGGGGCCTGCAAAATATACAGAGAAGAGTTGAAGTGCTTCAGGGCCAATTCGAACTGAAAAGTGCAGCGGGAAAAGGCACAACCATCTATATAGAATTTGATGTTCGCTGCTTTCCGGAAGTGGAGGCTGTGGAGTAGTCGCTATACCGGCTAAACATCCGGTACTCCTTTCCGGTATAGCCGGTATAAGAGGCGCAGATCGCCAACAGTGCCAGACTACACTTGACCTGACCCGGAACGCCCGGATCCCTTAATTTTTAAGCCTGAGTATCGGACCCCGAAAATCAGTCCGGGTATACCGGCTTCCTGTACATCATTTTTTTAGCGAATAGTTATTAAATGAAGTGAAATAAATATATTTTTAAGAAAAAAATGGGCTATGATTAAAATTGCTATTACAGATGATCATCCTATGGTGATAGATGGTTTGTGTAACGCTTTGAAAAGCGAGACAGATTTTAGTATCATCGGTTGTTACAGCAGCGGAGCCAAATTATTCCAGGGCCTGAAAAATGAGGTGCCGGACGTGCTCCTCCTAGACCTCCGGCTGCCCGATAAAAACGGGCGCGAGCTGGTGCCCCTGTTACTCGATGCCTACCCCAATTTGCATATTCTTATCGTAAGCAGCTTCGATTCATCCTTACACATCAAGGAAATGATGCGGAAGGGTGTTAAAGGTTACCTGTCTAAAAGCTCTGCCAACCAATCCCTGCTGGTAACTGCTATTAAGCAGATATACGCGGGCGAAGTATTCCTGGATACCGACCATAAAGAGCTGCTATTGCAGGAAATGCTGGCCGCTACCCGGAAAATCCGTAAACTGCCCACCATAACCCAGAGGGAACTGGAAGTATTGAAGCTGATTTGCAAGGAATACACCAACCAGGAGATAGCAGACGAGCTGTACATCAGCCTGCGAACTGCAGAAACCCATCGGTATAACCTATTGCAAAAACTGGAGGCAAAGACCATAATAGGTTTAATGCGCGTTTCAGAACAGTTAGGTTTACTGGAATAAAGGCACTTGCAGGGATATCTACCTGGGAGCCTCCTCTACGAAAAGAAATCGGCATAATATCCTAGGACCTGAAAATATCTTTTAACATCAACACCTTTCTATGGCCCGTTTTATCTGAATTGTCCTATTTTTTGAGGCGCCCGATAGGCAAGCATTCAAAACGCAATGTATACAATAGGCCTTCCTTAGCCTCGACGCCATTTCCCCTACATCCAGTGCTCCCCGAACTCATTTCCCTATCTGCCAGACCTAGTCCATAAACGGCAGGTTCAACGGCTAAGCCCGGTAGAGCGTAAAGCTTTATATAAACCTAAACGCGGCGGTGCGATTACCATGGTACGCTACGCTTAAGGCAAGGTAGAAAGCCTTTAGCCCCTTACAGGTTGCGATACTGTACGTATAAGCCTAATGCCAGGCATTGGCCTGCTGCCTATAGCGATGTTAGAAATCCAACAAGCCTGCGGGTAATATATGATTATTGGGGTCCGGAAAATAAAATATCTGCATTTTCGGCTTACCGGCGAGCATAGCCCGCTACTAATTAAACCTTACGGGCTATAGTTTTAAAAAAAAGTCATAGTATCTTATCATAATGTTGCATTGTTGCATCTCCGGAAGCTGTACGGTAACAACAACAATACCTTCCTATATGGCCAGCGCATATAATTATGTACTGTACAGCCCTTAGTTGATGGCAGAACAATAGCTCCTGGTTGCATATTCATAAGACTTTTTCAGACAACAGTAGCGGAACATCACTAAAGTGCCTGCTGGTATTGCGCTATGCTATCCTTATAGGGCATAGTAGTATACTAAGCTGACTCGGTTCTGCGCTCTTATTATAAAACTAAAGCTCTACCCGGCATAGTCAGGTGCTTTCCTGGCCTAATTACCCTTCTTTACCCCATTGTCGCGATAGGTAACAATGAAATGGTATTTCGACAAAACGGACTTGTGTAATACTATCGTTTGGGCATAGCACTCCATCACTAAGTCATACTAGTTAGCCATTATGTCCTATCACTTGGTAACGAAACCATATGACTTAGTACTCCAGTCGTTCGGTGGCAGATCAAAACGATACCTCCTTAGGCTCAACTACAAGCCCCAAAAACGATGTAATTGCGGCAATATCGATAATAACTAGTGTTGCGTTAATCATAATCTGTCGCCTTGGACATTCCTAGTTTCTTGATGGGCAGGCGATTGTGGCTTTTTGGTTTTGCCTTTTTACTTTTAACTTAACACTAGGCCTAATGCGCCAAAAATAACGGGGCTAATCTGGCTTCAATCGAAAAAAAACCGGTATATACCCGTACAAAGCAAAAACGAACTCCGGATTATTTTTTGAATAAAGTGCTTTTAAGCTAAGCCATTTCACCTCCACTCGAGAGACAAATATTTAAAATTTAACATTATCAAAACAAAAAACAAGAATACCTCAAGTAACACGTTTTTTACTTTTTTGCTACATTGTAGATTCAATTTCAGTACTATGACCTACTTTCTACCCTCATTCAGTACTTGTTTTTTGCTACTGCCCTCCCTTTACGTGGCTGCACAGGGCGGCGATACTACCACAACAGCCGATACTATGAGGTATATGCAACTTGATGATGTGGTTGTAGAAAGCAGGTATTACCGGAAATATAATCCCAGCACTATTTCTTCTGCATTGCGCATACAGACCCCATTGCTGGAGATGCCTCAAAACATCCAGGTTATCAGTCTCGATGCATTGAAAGACCAAATGTCCTATAATCTCAACGAAAACGTTACGCGCAACATCAGTGGCACCGTCCGGGAAGAATTACACAATATGGTATCGCCCGACATATATTCCCGTGGCGGGTACATTAATCCCCAACGAAACGGCGTTGACTTGCGGCCGCTGCTCAAAGGCCCGGTGGGAGATGATATAGCCATTATTGAAAGTATAGAATTCATAAAAGGGCCATCGGGTTTTATGACCGCCATGAGCGATCCGGCCGGATCTTATAATATCATTACCAAGAAACCGAACGGCATACAACGCAACACCGTAAAAATGAGCTATGGCAGTTTCCGGCTATTCAGGGCCGAGGCCGACCTATCGGGGGCTTTCGACGATAAAAAGCGGTTCCAGTATCGTATCAATCTAATGGGAATGAGTAGCAAGGGATTCATACAGTTTGACAAGAAAGAACGCTTACTCATAGCTCCATCTGTAAAATACAATTTTAAAGATGGCTCGTCGGTCACGGTAGAATATATTTACCAGTATATGAACAATATGCTGCTCAGCGAAGCACAGATATCGCCTTACGGTTATGCAACCCTACCGGTTGATTTTGCGATCAGCGATCCCATTACCCAACCTTACCAGGCCAATGACCACCAGGTTTACCTTAGCTATGAAAAGCAGTTGAATAATACATGGGCTTTTACCACAAAGCTGGCTAATATCCATAATGAATACCAAGGCAATATTTACTGGGTCTATGCTAAAAACGATAGTACGCCAGACATACTCGACCGATACTATGTATATGATGGCGTTCGCTACAATACTTTTTCGGCCCAGGCCTACCTGC
>JBEBWN010000424.1:0-3655 GCA_040392235.1 Taibaiella helva
TTGGTAGACAAGATGGAAGGTAGATGCCAGGAGGGAGGTATTGTAACAGGGGTCAATAAGATAATAACTAATGCTTCTCTTGATATTTATCCTAATCCTGCATATAACATGCTTACGGTTTCTGTGGATGCTCTGTCAAGGGTTGACGCTGCTTTTCTAATCTCAAATATTGCTGGTACTGTATTGCTGAGGAAGGAGGTTGTCCTGGAGCAGGGCATACAAGTTGCAACGGTGGATTTAGATGGATTGGCGCCGGGTATGTATGTATTGTCGCTTTCTGCAGAGCAGGGAGCCATTCGTAAAAAGTTTGTTGTACAAAAGTAGACAGCTGGTAAGGGCCTAAGTGGTGAAATGTTGATGAATAGCATTAATTTTCGAACCGTCTTGGCATTGGTCATTTGCAAAGAATTTAGATTTAAACGGGGAGTAGCTGTGTCATGTCTACATGACAACCTCATTTTATCTGTAGCGTTTGCTATACGGCGTGGATAGATGAACAGCATGGCCACTACTTCCCATATCAGACAGGACGATATTTAAAGATGATACAATCAAACTGCATCCGGACGTTGGGGATAATATTGCTTTTATGGAGCCATTTATTTTTTTTAGTATCCTGTATCCGCAAATGTGATCCGGTAGAGCCGGGGGGAGAAACACTGTCGGGGTATTGGAGAAAAACGCAGCAGCGCCAGATAAGGTACAACTGGAGGGAAGGATCTGAACCTTTTTTGCCAAAGCCTATTATGATGCTCATGGTGGATACACTTTATTTTAAAATAGATGACACTACATCTCAAAGAGTATCGCCTTACCTGTTAAAACACTAAGGGGGGCGGTGTTTGGCCAAACTAATAGAGCACGTGTCAATCATTTACGACTATCCGATCTGTTACAACAGGGTTCGTTTCTCTTCAGTGCAACGGAGGAGTCAATGATTCCTTGTCTTTAAGTCGTTTCACTTTTGCATGTTTCAGGTAAAAATCAGCCTATTTAACTGCATTTGTGTTCGGCAGAAAGGGGAAATACTAAGGAGATTGTTAATCATACTACATATGGTTATCTGATAAGGCCCAGATCTATACCTTTCTTTACTAGCCGAGCGGCGTTTTTTACGTCCAATTTAATAAACATATTCATGCGGTGATTGTCTACGGTTCGTTTACTGATGAATAGCTTATCGGCAATCTCCTGGCTACTGTATTCCGCTGCAATTAATTGTAATATTTCTTTCTCCCTACGGGTAAGCACCGACTGTTGATTGTTGGCACTTTGTATTTTTAATACTTGCTTTCTGATGCTTGGATCAAAATAAGTTCCGCCGAGATGCACCATTTTTATGGCTTCTATCAATATGCTTTCCTCGCTACTTTTCAGTACATATCCCAACACACCGTTATCTAGCATAGCTTTTATATAGTATTCGTGTTCCATATTGGTTAGAACCAAGATCCCAATGCCGGGATAGGAATCGTGCAGGCGTTCTGCCAATTCATCACCCATCTGGCCCTGTAGTTGTATGTCCAGTAAAAGCACATCAGGCTGCTTTTCTTCAAGTCCCTTCCATAAATCTGTGCCATTGGTATAGGTGCCGACTACCGATACTTCTTCAAAATGACTGAATAAACTCAGTAGCCCTTTGATGAGCAGAGGATGGTCGTCTACAATAGCAATTTTAGCCGGTTCACTTTGAGCCATGATCTGTTGTATTATGCGTATTCTTTTGGTTTTTTACTGTAAATTCTATTTCTACCATAGTACCTGTCCCCGGTTCAGAGCTGAAAAAAAGTGAACCGTTCCACTGGGCTACGCGGGCTTTTAAATTGGATAAGCCCATGCCTAGATGCGGCTTTCCTGTTTCGAAGCCTACGCCGTTGTCTTCAACAGTAAGGTGCAATATTTCATCGCGTAACATAATTTGTACCAGCACTTCCGTGGCCTGCGCATGCCTTACAATATTATGTAGCAGCTCCTGTAATATCCGGTAAACAGCAAAAGAGTATTGGGTGCCTAGATCCTTGAATGAGCCAAAGGCTTGAAGAGAAACTATTATACCACTTCCTTTTTGTATAAGTTCGCAAAACGCCTGTAAGGCAGCGGGCAGGCTCTGGCGGACGAGTAGTTCGGGCACTAGCCTATAGGTTAAGCTTCTTACCTCCTGACGCACCTCCTGTAGCAGTTGCATTCCGTCTTGGTAGGTTGTAGTACCGGGA
The DNA here is from genome assembly GCA_040392235.1 of Taibaiella helva. GTDB lineage: Bacteria > Bacteroidota > Bacteroidia > Chitinophagales > Chitinophagaceae > Taibaiella > Taibaiella helvus_A. Next base: position 2,214 of record JBEBWN010000424.1, read on the forward strand.
AGAATATTGTACTCTTTACCTAGCGACGAAAAGGTCATGCGTGCAGCCGAAAGCAATACATGCACACCGTCATGCAGCTCTCGGGCTATGCGTTCCCGCTCTTCTGTGGCGCCTTCCATGCGGGAGTGTAATTGTTCAATTTCATTTTGTTGTTCCCGGTTTCGCTCTTGGGCTAAGCCTGTTCTTTTCTTGTTGCGGTAGCTTATGGCAATTATAACCAGCAGGAAAAAGCCACTCAGTGCCAATATGGCAATCCATAGATTTTGATACCTTATTTTGTTCTCGCTGTTCTTGAGCAGTAATTGTTGCTTCAGTAAAGCTTTGTCTTTTTCACTGATACGGTTTTTAATTTCCAGGCGGTTAATACTGTTTATTTTTTCTTCGTCTAAGAACTGTTCGCGTTGTTCCGAATACCTTTTTTGTATCAGGTAGGCTGAGTCAGTGAATCCCAAATTATAGTAAACCTGGGCCAGGTGTGGGTATACATACATATTTTTGCGTACACTGCCGCTCTTATTATTAAGGGTAACTGCTCTTTCCAGGCAGGTTCGGGCTAATTGGTTTTTTCCTGTTTGTAAATAGCCCCAGCCTAAGATTTGTTGCAGGATTGGGTTGTCTTTTGCGGCGAGCAGGTCGCTTACTATAGCGGAATCCAGAAATTGCATGGCTACAGGGATGTTGTTTTTGCTAAAGTAAACCAGGGCAATAGAGCAATATGCGTCCTGTAGTAAGTGATTATTGTTTCCGGTGTATCCACCTTGTTTACCAATTTGTATGGATTTGTATAGAAAGTGTAGTGCTGAATCCTGGTTGTTACGTTCCTCATATAGCGTGCCTATTGTACGATAAATCACGGCGAGATTTAAGGAGTCTTTAATACCATTGGCGAGATGTGCCGCAATTGTGGCATAGGTGAGAGCCTCTTTCTTCATCGATTTATCAATAAAGGCATTAGCCAATAAAAAGTAAGTGGTAGACAGTACGGAGGTATCAATGATGCCTCCCTTATTCCAACGATCCAGCACCTGCTGATAATAGCAGATGCTGGAGTCGCTGAGACCTAGTTCTGCACTGCTTTGTCCCAGAAGAATATTTATTTTGGCCCAATATGTAGGGTATTGTTTAATGAGCTGCTGGAAGTAAGGTAGGGCTTCAAGGTAGTAACCTCTGGCCTCAAAAAACTTGTTTTGTTTGTCGTAAATAGATCCCAATCTATATAAAGCCATTGCCACGGCTAGTGGGTTCCGTATTTGTTTGCTTTTGAACAATGCAATCTTTGTGAGATAAATAGCGCTATCATAAGCGGAACGGTTATACTTAATTATTCCGTCCCGCATTATCCCGGCAATTTCAGCTGAATCTTGCTGTTTGACAGAAAGAGACAAAAGATGTTCTGGAAACCAGGAACAATATTGTTGTCCTGATCCCGTATACGGCATAAA
>JBEBWN010000425.1:0-3635 GCA_040392235.1 Taibaiella helva
AGTAAAAAGCTCTTTTATTTAAAACAGGCGGACAGGGTGCTACCATTCCGCTTTAAATCCTTTTTGCCAATCGGGCCAGGGGGTTGACTGGTGATGATTGCCCCCAATGTATTTCAGAACGCTTTCAATCTGATGTACTTCAAGGTAACCCGGCATAGGCTGCGCATTGGCAAAACCTTCATCCATAAACACCGTAGTGGGATAAGACATCTGTCCCTGCATCAATTCCACTGCCAGGGCATTAGCTCTGTTCTGCGGCACAAACTCCCATTTTTTTCCTTTAAAAGTAACCGGTGTTTTTTGTTCGGCATCAAACTTCACCGCATAAAAATGCTCATTAATATATTTGATTAGGCCAGGATTGGAATACGTCTTCTTATCCATAACCTTACACCATCCGCACCAGCTGGTATAAAAATCCACAATTACCTTTTTAGGCTGGGCCTTCATTTTCGCTTCCGCTTCCTCGAAAGTCAGCCAATGTATTTCCGTATCTGTTTTCGTTTCCGACTTCTTGGTGTCTGTTGCACAGGCCATTTGCGTTGTAACGGTAATCAGCCCTAAAAACATAAGTATTTTTCTCATTCGTACGATAATATTTTATAAAAAACGATGATATAACGTTTCCGCCCAATAAATTTAAAAATACTCGTTTTAAATCATTTTTGAACAAAGAAAACGCAATTTACTGATTAGATAACTTAGTTTTGTCGCGTTAACAATAGAATATCTAACCAATGAAAATTGCTGTAGCCGTCACCGGTGCCAGTGGTTCCTTATACGTACAGTTGCTATTGCACAAATTGCAACAACTATCCGGCCAGATCAGCGAAGTCAGCCTTGTATGGAGCGCTAATGCCCAAACAGTATGGCGGGAAGAACTGGGTAATGAATCCTACAAAGATTATTCATTTAAGACATGGGATACCCATAATTTTTATGCGCCCTTTGCCTCGGGCAGTTCCGATTACCAGGCGCTCATTATTTGCCCCTGCAGTATGGGCACACTGGGAAGAATTGCAACAGGTATAAGCGATAACCTGATTACCCGGGCCGCCGATGTTATGCTTAAAGAACGCAGGAAGCTTATATGCGTGATCCGCGAAATGCCTTACAGCCTGATCCACATAAACAACATGAAAATGGTTACCGAAGCCGGCGGCATCATCTGTCCGGCCTCCCCTTCCTTCTATCATAAACCGCATTCTATGGAAGAAGCAGCGCAAACCGTAGTAGACCGTGTATTGCACCTGACCGGTATCGAGACAGGTGGCTTCCGCTGGGGAAGCTCTAATATAGAATTAAACATGTAGAAAGAACAGTTTTTATGGAAATCAAAAATTTGCAAAACACCCCACTGAACAAAATCGTCGCCTGCCTTTCTGAATCCTTCGCCAATTATTATGTACCCCTGCCCACCGAACTGGATTACTGGCAACAGCGCTTTGAAGGCGCCCGGGTGAACTTCGAACTATCCTTTGGCTGCTTCGACAACGATGAGCTTGTGGGCTTCGTCATACATGGTATTGACCGTATAAATGGCCAGTTAGTGGCCTACAATACCGGAACCGGGGTAACCGGCAAGTTCCGGGGACAGCAAATTACGAGCCAGATCTATACTTATGCTTTGCCCTACCTTAAACAGTATGGTGTAGCGCTCTGTACGCTCGAGGTAATCGAACAAAATCATTTGGCCCGTAAAGTGTACGAACATATTGGTTTCAGCCAGGGACCCAAACTATTAAGCTTCCAGGGCATGCTGAAAGAAATGCACGGGCCGACAACTACCAGGCTGAAAGAAGTAAGTCTGGCGGATATTGAGCCGGAAATCAGGCAGAATGACGCGCACTACTCCTGGGACAATAATTATAGCGGCATCAAAAAATTGGAACAATTTTATAAATGCTACGAGGTTGATGGCTCTGACTTTCAGGGGTATATGGTGGTGCACCCGGCGCGCAATATCCTGGTACAAGCTGAAACCTCCAGCGGAACCGTAGAAAGCTACCGCAGCCTGCTGTACAGTTTAAGAGGTATTATGCCGGCCTTCAAAATCATTAATGTACATGAAAACAGGCATAACCTGGTAGAAGCATTAAAAGAAGCCGGCCTGGAAAGCCTGATCAACCAGTACGAAATGCATATGTCCCTGGTGTAGGTCGTTCACCTCTTTCCGCTATAACCTGTTCGGCAAATAGCATCGCACAAAACATATGTACAACAGAAAATCGTTTACTAAAAAAAAGCATAAGCACCCCATGGCAAAAAAAGAGCAGAAAAAGCCGAATAGCAAAGAACAAAATCCCGCCATTGTCAACAAAAAGTCCCTGGCGTTTTTCGAACAATACATCAATAATGCCGCACCTACAGGATTTGAGGCGGAAGGGCAGAAGTTGTGGTTGGATTATATAAAGCCTTATGTACAGGCACAGTATGTAGACAATTATGGCACGGCGGTTGGCATTATCAATCCCGATGCGCCTTACAAAGTCGTTATCGAAGCCCATGCCGATGAAATTTCCTGGTTTGTTAACTACATCACAAAGGATGGCCTGATCTATGTTATCCGCAATGGGGGATCCGACCACCAGATCGCTCCTTCCAAAAGGGTAAACATTCATACCGACAAAGGTATTGTGAAAGCGGTTTTCGGATGGCCCGCCATCCATACACGCAACGGCGAAAAAGAAGAAACCCCCACGCTAAAAAACATTTTCCTCGATTGCGGATGCACCAGTAAGGAAGAAGTAGAGGCCCTGGGTATCCATGTCGGCTGCGTCATCACCTATGAAGATGAATTTATGGTATTGAACGACCGATACTATGTAGGACGGGCGCTGGATAACCGTGCCGGAGGTTTCATGATTGCTGAAGTTGCACGCCTCTTGCACGAAAACAAAAAGAAACTTCCATTTGGCTTGTACATCGTTAATTCTGTACAGGAAGAAATAGGTTTGCGCGGCGCCGAAATGATCGCACATCACATTAAACCGGATGTAGCTATAGTGACCGACGTTACCCACGATACTTCTACCCCTATGATCAACAAAATTACCCAGGGAGATCTGGCCTGTGGCAAAGGACCAGTAGTTTCCTACGCGCCTGCCGTGCAGAACAACCTGAATCGCCTGATCATAAGTGCTGCAGAAGATAATGCCATACCCTTTCAACGCCAGGCATCATCACGCTCTACCGGTACCGACACAGATGCTTTTGCTTACTCAGGCAGTGGCGTGCCCTCTGCCCTGATCTCATTGCCCCTGAGATATATGCACACTACGGTTGAAATGATCCACAAAGAAGATGTGGACAACGTAATACGCCTGATTTACCACAGCCTGCTTCGTATCAAGGCGGGACAAAACTTCCGATATATACAATAACATGGTATATACAATAACATAAAACCCTTTACACTAAAAAGGCTTTACCCCGTTCCGGACAAGGTAAAGCCTTTTTAGTTCATTATCGGCTACTGTGTTTTATGCTATCGCTTTGAAAATAGATTTGCGACCTAAATGAATATGATTGCATGCAAGACAAAAAACGCCTCAAGCCGGTAAAATTGAACCGGCGGAGACTGTATCCCGTCGGAAATATGTCCGTCTGCGGCACAAATAACGGAACATTAGGTT
>JBEBWN010000426.1:0-3606 GCA_040392235.1 Taibaiella helva
CTCCGAAGAGGACAGATTTACAGTCTGTTGCCGTTGGCCACTTGGCTACTTGCCCGTTTATATTCAAAAAACTATCTGAGCCACTTGTCGGAATCGAACCAACGACCTACTGATTACAAATCAGTTGCTCTACCAGCTGAGCTAAAGTGGCCTTTTTACTACTTTTACAAAGAACTAATCCCTTCAAAATCATTCGGTAGCAGTAGTACCGTTTGCTTTGGGATTGCAAAGGTAGGTAGGAAAATGTAATTTCCAAGCATCTGATAAATATTTTTTTAAAATTTTTTTTCCCTAATAAATAGCCTCTCTCTTCATACATAAACCGCAGCTAAATAATAAATATTGCTTTGTCGCATCAGCTACCTTATCTATATTGCGTGCGTATTAGATTATGCTTTACCTCCCACGGAAAATATTAATTCTTTGCAGCGCAGCTCTCCTATTATGTACCCATTGCCGGGCTCAGGAAATAAACACTGCCGCTCCGCACAGGGAAATCCTGTATGAACATAGAGAAATCAGTAAGGAACAATGGGATGAGCTGAGCAAAGACCCCTCTTTTCAGTACAACTTTCCCGAAGAAGCACAAGTTTCAGGCAATCAGATGGAATGGTGGTTCAAGCTCTGGAAAAATATCTATAGTTTTTTTTCCTCTACAGGTGGCAAAATATTGATTTGGGCTGTCGTTATCTTGCTGGGGGGGCTATTAATCTTTAAAGTTTTACAACTACGCCACAGAATTTTCTTTTCCCGGTCAGATAAAAAGCTCGCTGAAACCGGTAAAGAAATGCCACAGGAAAACCTGTCGACGGATTGGCAAAAAGCCCTTGAAGAGGCCCTTCAAAAAAAAGATTACCGGCTGGCTGTGCGTTATGCCTACAATCAGCTGTTGCATACGCTACATGAAAAAAACAGAATAATATACGAAAAAGGCAAAACCAACCATAACTACAGTCAGGAACTTTTGGGCTCCGACTTGTATAAGCCTTTTTTACGAACTACTTTGCAGTACGAATATATCTGGTACGGTGCATTCGAAATCGGGAAGCCTCAATTCGAACACTATTACCAAAATGTAAACCAGATAAAATCGGCACTGTAATGCACATCCTGAATAGAGGCCTTATTCCTTTGCTCTGCTTTGCTTTATTCGTTACAGCCGGCAGTTGTAAAAAAAAACGAAGCCGGCAAACCAACTGGAATATTAACCTGAACCGGAACAACAAAAATCCTTACGGCCTTTTCCTGGCATACCATAGCCTTAACTACCTGTTTCCCGAAGCGGCATTAAAAGATTTGAAAGGTAATTCACGTCTAACCCACCTGGGAAACCAACTCAAAAAAAATGAAGGCCGTTCCCTGGTCATCATTATCGGCTACAACCTGAATTTCAGTAATACAGAAATAGATTCCCTGTTGTCGTTTGCCAGACAAGGTCACCAGGTGCTTTTATCAGCGCGTAATTTCAGCGACAGCCTTCTCGACAGGTTTCATATAGCTTTAGGCCCGGCCCACGGCCCCGTAGAAAAAAAAATACAGAATATATACATCAGGGGCGAAAACGATAAAGAAAAAACCTTCCCCTACCAACATTACAACGAAAACCTTTCGGGCAGTTTCACTACCCCTAAGGCAAAGAGGCAGCAAACCATTAGCTCCCTGGGTAGCGATGATGTTCATGAATCCAATTACCTGGTTTGCCCGATAGGAAGGGGTAAAATCTTCCTTCATGCGGCGCCCCTTGCCTTCAGCAATCATTTTCTATTACAGGAGCAAAACCGTGCTTACCTTAGCACCCTATTTTCTTATATTTCTGATCCGGTCCACTATATCTATTGGTCGGGCAATAATTCCCGTACAACATACCATTCCAACTGGTCCGTTGTATGGCGCCATCCATCCACACGCTATGCATTATTAATATCCCTTTTCGCCTTATTGGTTTTTGTTATATTTCAAATGAAGCGCAGGCAGAAGATCATACCGGTGCTTCCCCCATTGGAAAATACGTCCGTGGCTTTCGTAGAAACAATAGGCAGGCTATACTACAATAAAAAGAACCATAGCAATCTTGCGGAAAAGATGATCCAGCATTTCCTAGATTTTGTGCGCAACGCCTATATGCTGAATACAAGTCTGTTGGACTCGTCATTCATCCAGAGCCTTTCTACCAAATCAGGCATACCCCTTAATTTGGTAGAATCTTTGGTACAGCGTATTCACGAAGTACATGAAGACAAGAAAATCAGCTCAGCCGACCTGCAACAACTGTATAAAGAAATTCAAATATTCTATCATGGAAAATAAAGAAAACACTCCAGACATCGAATTTAATCCCCGTATTAATCTTGAACCGTTACACGATGTCTCTATGCGCATCAAAGAGGCTGCGGGCAATATTATTGTAGGGCAACAAGACACTATCGAACTATTACTGGTGGCCCTTTTGGCAGATGGCCATATATTAATAGAGGGCGTTCCCGGCATCGCAAAAACACTTATGGCCAAGACATTGGCCCGGCTTATCGATACCCGCTTTAGCCGCATTCAGTTTACGCCCGACCTTATGCCCTCTGATGTTACCGGTACCAGTATTTTTAATCCCCAGGAGGCAGTATTTACATTCCGGGAAGGCCCTGTTTTCAGTAACGTTGTTCTGATCGATGAAATCAACAGGGCTCCTGCCAAAACACAGGCAGCCCTGTTCGAAGTAATGGAGGAAAGACAAGTGACGATAGACGGGCGCACTTACCCTATGTCTACCCCATTCATTGTAATAGCTACCCAGAATCCGGTGGAACATGAAGGCACCTACCGACTTCCGGAAGCACAATTAGACCGTTTCCTGTTCAAAGTCAATGTAAATTATCCCAGTCACGAAGAAGAAGCCAGGATACTGCATCAACACCACCAACATAAAGGCAGAAACCTTTCTGACAATATCAATCCGGTAATTACACCAGAAGAACTGGCTGACTGCAGGGCATTAGTCCAGGAAGTAAAGGTCGAGCCCAAACTTATGGAATTTATTTCGGGCATCACCGTAGCCACCCGAAATTACCCGGCTATTTTCCTCGGCGCTTCCCCCAGGGCGTCACTCGCTCTTTTAAATGCAGCTAAGGCAATTGCTGTTTTAAGGAACAGGGATTTCATTACGCCGGAAGATATTTTGCATTGTGCAGCCCCTGTTTTAAGACATCGGATTATTTTAACGCCTGACCGCGAAATGGAAGGTGCAACTACCGACGAGGTAATTACCGAGTTGATCAGTAAAATCGATATCCCAAGATAACAAACAACCGGTTACGGACTACTAGCTATTCCCGCCGGGGTGTTAAATTGAGGGGCAACCGACAAACCGGCGTGTTTTTTCTTTACCATGCTTCCATTTTTTTATAAACCTCCGTGCAATGCGGCAACCACTCGTTTAGCAGGCAACATTTCCAATCCGGCTCAGAATTGTACCCCATTTTGCTTCTATTATCACGCCAACAATCAATAGCGATTGTAAACAGGTATCTCGCAGTCATCCAATAACTGCACTTCCCGTTTTACTTAGGGCTTGCTGATTAACTTATATCAAATTGAATTTCAACATAATAACTG